>DASZUH010000089.1:0-6315 GCA_035547715.1 Solirubrobacterales bacterium | reverse complement strand
GCCTGATCGCTACTCACAGATCGTCAACGCGCCGGTCGTCTCCACCGTTGCCAGACAGCTCGGGCTGCCGCAGCCGGTCGACCTCGACCGCTACCGGCCGGGGAGCCCGGTCATCGCCGGGCCGGTGCTGAGCGGCGCCGCCCCCGGCGGCCGGCTCGAGCGCCCGCTGAAGGTGCTGCTCGACGACATCGGCGCCGAACGCGCCGGCGCCGAGGGCAAGGCCAAGGCGCTCGTCTTCGACGCCTCGGGGATCGCCGACTCGACCGAGCTGGTCGAGCTGCAGCGCTTCTTCTACCCCGCCGTGCCGCGCCTGCGCCGGAGCGGCCGCGTCGTCGTCCTCGGCACCGCCCCGGCGCTCGCCGGCTCGGCCCGCGCCCACACCGCCCAGCGCGCGCTCGAGGGCTTCACCCGCTCGCTCGCCAAGGAGATCGGCGGCAAGGGCGCGACCGCGCAGCTCGTCTACGTCGAGCCGGACGCCGAGGACCAGCTCGACTCGACCCTGCGCTTCCTGCTCTCGCCGCGCTCCGCCTACGTCGACGGCCAGGTGATCCGGATCTCCAAGGGCGTCGCCCCGACCCCCGAGATCGACTGGGACCTCCCGCTCGCCAGCCGGACGGCGCTGGTGACCGGCGCCTCGCGCGGGATCGGCGCGGCAATCGCCGCCACGCTCGGCCGCGACGGCGCCAAGGTCGTCGGCCTCGACGTGCCGCAGGCGGAGTCGGACCTGCGCGCCGTGGTCGAGGCACTCGGCGGCGAGGCGCTCGCCCTCGACATCACCGCCGACGACGCCCCCGACCAGATCGCCGCGCACTTCTCGGGCGGCGTCGACGTCGTCGTCCACAACGCCGGCGTCACCCGCGACCGCACGATCGCGAAGATGCCCGAAGACCGTTGGACGCAGCTGATGGAGATCAACCTGTCCGCCGAGGAGCGGATCGACGACGCCCTGCTCGACGCCGGCCGCCTGAACGAGAACGGGCGGATCGTCTGCGTCTCCTCGATGTCGGGGATCGCGGGCAACTCGGGCCAGACCAACTACGCAACCTCGAAGGCGGGCGTGATCGGGATGGTCGAATCGCTGGCGCCGGAGCTGGCGAAACGCAAGGCGACGATCAACGCGGTTGCGCCCGGCTTCATCGAGACCCGGATGACCGCGGCGATGCCGATCGGCCCGCGCGAAGCCGGCCGCCGACTCTCCTCGCTCTCGCAGGGCGGGCTGCCGGTCGACGTCGCCGAGACGATCGCCTGGTTCGCCTCCCCCGCCACCACCGGGGTCAACGGCAACGTCGTCCGCGTCTGCGGGCAGAGCCTGCTGGGGGCGTGATGATGGCGAGCGCGACCGGGGGCAAGCCCGAGGTCCGGCGGTTGGAGAGCGCGCCGTCGATCCTGCCGCTCTACGTCCGCGCCGCGCTGCCGCTGGTCCCGGGCGCCTCGCTGCTGCCGTTCGTCCCGGGCGGCGGCGGCGAGATCCCGGCGGTGCGCCTGGAGCTGGACGGCGTCACCGCCGACCCGGCCGCGGTCGCCGCCTACGCCAAGGTCTGCGGCTTCGTCCTGCGCGACCACCTGCCGCCGACCTATCCCCACGTGCTCGCCTTTCCCCTGCATATGGCGCTGATGTCGGACGGCGACTTCCCCTTCGGCGCAGTCGGCCTCGTCCACGTCGCCAACCAGATCACCCAGCACCGGCGGCTCGGGATCGGCGAGGAGCTTTCCCTGCGGGTCGAGCCGTCGAAGCTCCGGCCACACCCGAAAGGAAAGGCCTTCGACGTCGTCACCGAGGTGCGCGTCGGCCGCCAGATCGCCTGGGAGTCGACCAGCACCTTCCTGCGGCGCGGCCAGGGCGATCCCGGCGCGGCGCCCGCGGAGGCGTTCCCGATCGTCGGCGAGGACGTCGCCGCGAGCGCCACCTGGACCCTCCCCGGCGACCTCGGCCGCCGCTACGCGGCCGTCTCCGGCGACCGCAACCCGATCCACATGCACTCGCTGACGGCGAAGCCGCTCGGCTTCCCGGCGGCGATCGCGCACGGGATGTGGACGAAGGCGCGGGCGCTGGCGGCGCTCGAGCCACGCCTCGCCGACGCCTTCGAGACCGACGTCCGCTTCCGCCGGCCGATCCTGCTGCCGGCGCGGGTCGAGTTCGCCACCGCGGACGACGGCGAGGAGATCGACTTCACGGTGCGGGGCCGCGGCGAGAGGCGCGGCAACCGCCACCTCGACGGCCGGGTCCGCCCGGTCACGCCGAAGAGCAAACCGAAAGGAAAGGCAAAGTGACGACCACGATCGACACCGACAAAGGCGTGGCCGAACGCGCGATGGGCATCGGCCTGCGCGGGCTGAACTGGCTCGCGGGCACGGACCTGCTCGACCGCATCCGGATCCGCAAAGGGGTCGAGCGGGCCCTCTTCCAGGGCACCAGACGGGGCTTCCGCACGGCGACGGTCGCCGGGCGCACCTTCAAGGCGGCCCAGCAGCTGGGCAAACCGGCGCGCCAGCCGCGGGCGAGGTCGAAGGGCCTCTTCGACATCACTCCCGACGACGAGCAGGCGATGTTCCAGGAGGCGGGCCGCGCCTTCGCCGAGGAGAAGATCCGCCCGGCGGCCAAAGCGGCCGACGACGAGCGGGCGACGCCCGCCGAGATCCTCGCCCGGGCGGCCGATCTCGGCGTCGCGATGCTCGGCGTCCCGGCCGAGCTCGGCGGGGTGATGGAAGGTGGGGCGGCGACGACCGGCGCCCTGATCGGCGAGGCGCTCGCCCACGGCGACATGGGGATCGCCTACGCGGCGCTGGCGCCGGCCGCGGTCGCCACCGCGATCGGGCTGTGGGGCTCGGCCGGGCAGGAGGCGACCTACCTGCCGTCCTTCACCGGCGACGACGTCCCCGCGGCGGCGCTGGCGATGATCGAGCCGCGGCCGCTCTTCGACCCGCTGAAGCCCGCGACGAAGGCCCGCCGCGAGGGCGAGGACTGGGTGCTCGACGGCGCCAAGTCGCTGATCGCCCGGGCCGCGGAGTGCGAGCTCTTCCTCGTCGCCGCCGCGGCCGAGGGCGTCGGCCCGGCGCTCTTCGTCGTCGAGTCCGGCACCAAGGGGCTGGCGATCGAGGACGAGCCCGCGATGGGCCTCCGCCCCGCCGCCACCGGGCGGCTGATCCTCGAGGGCGCGCGCGTCCCGGCGAGCGCGATCCTCGGCGAGGGCAGGCGCGCCGACTACGTCGAGTGCGTCAACCGGGCGCGGATCGCCTGGAGCTCGCTCGCGGTCGGCACCGCGCAGGCGGTGCTCGATTACGTCATCCCTTACGTCAACGACCGCCAGGCCTTCGGCGAACCGGTCTCGAACCGGCAGGGCGTCGCCTTCGCCGTCGCCGACATCGGCATCGAGTCGAGCGGCATGCGCCTCGCCACCTACCGGGCGGCATCCCGCGCCGACCGTGGCGAGGACTTCGCCCGCGCGGCCGCCATCGCCCGCCGGCTCTGCGCCCAGAAGGGGATGAAGATCGGCTCCGACGGCGTCCAGCTGCTCGGCGGCCACGGCTTCGTCAAGGAGCACCCGGTCGAGCGCTGGTACCGCGATCTGCGATCCGCGGGCGTGATGGAGGGCGCCCTGCTCGTCTAGCCCCGGCGGGCGAGCGAAAGGAGAAACCATGATCAACCTCGAGATCCCGAAGAAGTTCAAGCCGCTGGTGACCCAGGCCAACCAGGTCGCGACCGAGGTGTTCCGCCCGATCTCGCGCAAGTACGACGAGGCCGAGCACGCCTACCCGAAAGAGCTCGACATGCTGGCGTCGCTGATCGACGGCATGAACGAGGGCTCCGACCTGGGCGGCGCGGGCGCCGCCGGCGTCCGCCGCTCGGCCAACGGCTCCGACCCGGGCGAGAACCGCAACGGCTCCAATCTCTCCACCGTGCTCGGCGTCATCGAGCTCTGCTGGGGCGACGTCGGCCTGCTGCTCTCGATGCCGCGCCAGGGCCTCGGCAACTCGGCGATCGCCAGCGTGGCGACCGAGGAGCAGCTCGAGCGCTACGGCGGCAGGTGGGCGGCGATGGCGATCACCGAGCCCGAAGCGGGCTCCGACTCGGCCGCGATCCGCACCACCGCCGAGCTCGACGGCGACGAGTACGTCCTGAACGGCGAGAAGATCTTCGTCACCTCGGGCGACCGGGCCGACCTGATCGTCGTCTGGGCGACCCTCGACCGCGCCAAGGGCCGCGCCGCGATCAAGTCGTTCATCGTCGAGCGGGACAACCCCGGGCTGAAGCTCGACCGGCTCGAGCACAAGCTCGGGATCCGCGCCTCCGACACCGCCAACTTCACCCTGCAGGACTGTCGGGTGCCGAAGGAGGCGCTGCTCGGCAGCCCCGAGGTCAACGTCGAGAAAGGCTTCGCCGGGGCGATGCAGACCTTCGACAACACGCGCCCGCTGGTGGCGGCGATGGCGGTCGGGGTGACGCGGGCGGCGCTGGAGGAGACGCGCCGGCAGCTGGCGGGCGCCGGGGTCGAGATCGACTACGACACCCCGGCCCTCTCCCGGTCGGCCGCCGCGGCCCGCTTCCTCGAGATGGAGTCCGACTACGAGGCCTCCTACCTGCTCACCCTGCAGGCGGCCTGGATGGCCGACAACTCGAAGCCGAACTCGCTCCAGGCCTCGATGGCGAAGGCGAAGGCGGGCCGCACCTGCGTCGACGTGACCCTCGGCTGCGTCGAGCTCTGCGGCGCCGTCGGCCTCGGCGAGACCGAGCTGCTGGAGAAGTGGGCCCGCGACGCGAAGATCCTCGACATCTTCGAGGGCACCCAGCAGATCCAGCTCCTGATCGTCGCCCGCCAGCTGCTCGGCAAGAACTCGAGCGAACTCCGCTGACGCAACCCTGGCGCCCGGTCCGGTTTGTCTCACCTGAATGACGGGAACGAACCGGACCATCTCCCGCCGTCTCGGCATCGCCCTGCTGCTCGGCGCCCTGTTCGTCGGCGCGCTCGTCCCCACCGCGGGCGCCGCCGCGGCCAGGCGCGCGCCGCTGATCAAGGGCGCCTTCACCGCCACCTTCCCCGAACGGGTCCACGGGCTCTCGGTCGCGATCGCCCCCGACGACACTCCCTGGTTCGGGATCTCCATATCGGAAGGCGGCCCCTCGCTGGCCCACTCGAATTCGGGAAAGCTCGAAATCGACGCGCTGGAGAAGGAAGGGAAGTACGCGGAAACGACGGCGCTGCAGTTCGATTCGAAGGGCGCGCTCTGGTTCGCCGAGAGCGGCGAAGGAGCGCAAGTGATCGCGCGACGGAATCCGGACGGGACGGTGAGCGAATTCGACCTTCCCAAGGGCCCACCTGTGACCGCGCTGACGTTCGGGACCGAAGGCGACATCTGGTTCGTGCGAACCGGCTATTCGGAAAGGTCCGAAGCGCAGGTGGGGCAGATGACGCCGGCCGGCGCCGTCACCCAGTTCCCGCTCGAGGCCGGCTCGCGCCCGACCTCGATCACCGCCGGCCCCGACGGGGCGCTCTGGTTCAACGAGGAAGGGGCGGGGAAGATCGGCCGGATCACGACCAGCGGCGAAGTCCGGCTGTTCGACCTCGGCCCGAAGGTCGAACCGCGGCAGATCGTCGCCGGCGCGGAAGGCGCCCTCTGGTTCGGTGAGAACGGGCAGGCGCGGCGCTACGGCAGGATCAGCGACCGGATCGGCCGGATCACCACCGAAGGCCAGGTGACCCAGTTCCCGGTCCCGTTCGGCACCGGCACCACGCGCCTCGCGGCCGACCCGTCGGGAGTGGTCTGGTTCGCCACCGCCGAAGGCGACTTTTCCTCGATCTCCCCCTCGGGCAACGTCGGCGGCCGCGGCTGCGTCGACTGCGGTGACCCGATCGAGAGCCTCGTGCGGGCGCCCGACGGGTCGCTCTGGTTCGCCGCCGGTCACGCGTCGTGCCTCGAGTGTGGCGGCGGCTCCGACCTGATCATCGAGAACGAGGGCACCGAGGTCGGCCAGGTCCCCGCCGACGCGTTGGCGCCGGCCGACCCGAACGGCCCTCCCGCCGTCGATCCCTACAGGAACCAAGGAAAGGCCGCGCGCCCGACCGCGCGGACCGGCAGGGCACGCGACGTCGAAGCGGAATTCGCCGAACTCACGGGCTACATCAACTCCCACGGATTCCCCACCACCTGGCTGTTCTGGTGGGGAAAGACGAAGAAGTACGGCCACAAGACCTTCCTCCCTGAATTTCCCTTCGAGGCCGGAGAAGGAGCGGCGACGATCGAAGAACCGATCCTCGACCTCTGCCCGCATACGACCTACCACTACGAGATCGTCGCCTACGGCCCCGGCGGACGCGC
>DASZUH010000088.1:0-3879 GCA_035547715.1 Solirubrobacterales bacterium | reverse complement strand
ACGCAGCAGCCGACCAGGGAGCGGAACTCGGGCCGCTGCCGCAGTTCGGCGGCGGTGGCGAAGACCACCTCCGAGCGACCCGAGTGGCGGCCCAGCAGGAGGGCCCAGCAGGCGACCAGGACCTGGAAGATCGAGGCGCCGCCGGCCTGGCCGAGCCGGCGCAGGCTCTCCACCTGGGAAGGCGGGATCGACAGCGGCACCGCGCCGCCGCCGAGCCTCGGCACCTTCGGCGCGGGTGGTCGAGCGGAAGCGCCGGCGCCGGGGGCGGCGTCAGGCGCTCGACCCAGTGGTCAAGCCGGCGCGCGGCGCGCGGCCCCGCGATCCACTCCTGCTCCCAGCGGGCGTAGTCGACGTAGCGGGTGGGCGGGTCGGGGAGCGGCGACGGCAGGCCCGCGGCGAAGGCGTCGTAGAGCGCCGCCAGCTCGCCGAGGACGACGCGGGCGAGGCTGACGCCGTCGAAGGCGACGTGGTGCAGCGCCAGGTAGAGGCGATGGTGCTCGCCCGGGAACCGGAACAGCCGCGGGCGGACCAGCGGGCCGCGGCGGAGGTCGTAGGGCACCCGGGAGACGGCGGCCACCGTCCGCACCGCCTGGCGCTCGGCCTCCTCCCGCGTCAGGTGCGAGAGGTCGGCGACCGGCAGCGCGAAGTCCGGCGCCGGGCGGACGACCTGCACCGGGGCGCCGTCGACGACCTCGAAGGTGGTGCGCAGCGCCTCGTGGCGCCTGACGATCTCGCTGAACGACCGCCGCAGCGCGGCGGCGTCGAGCGGGCCGTCCTTGTGGATCGAGACCGTTTCGTTGTAGATCAGCTGGGTGGGGGCGATGCGGCTCGCGTACCACATCGCCTCCTGGGCGACCGAGAGCGGGGCCAGGGACTCCCGATCCGCCACGGCGGCGTCCGTCACGCGGTGCGCACCCGCAGCCGGGTCAGCCCGCGCAGCCCCAGGTTCGGCCGCCACTCGACCTCCTGGTCGGGGGCCGCCGACAGCCGTGGGAAGGTCGCGAGCAGCGCGCCGAAGGCGAGCTGCCCCTCGATCCGCGCGAGCGGCGCGCCGAAGCAGAAGTGCCCGGCCCAGCCGAAGGCCAGGTGCCGATTGTCCTCGCGATCCAGCTGCAGTCGGTTCGGGTCGGCGAAGCGCTCGGGATCGCGGTTGCCGGCGCCCATCACGGCGATCACCGCGGCGCCCTCGTCGATCTCCTTGCCGCCGAGGACCGCCCCCGCGGGCGCCAGCCGGGCGGTGTGCTGGCTCGGGCTCTCGTAGCGCAAGAGCTCCTCGACCGCGCTCTCGATCAGCTCCGGCTCGCGCCGCAGTCGCTCGAGCTGCTCGGGCTGCCGCAGCAGGGTGAGGAGGCCGTTGCCGATCAGGTTCGTCGTCGTCTCCTGGCCGCCGACCATGGTGATGATGACGTTGGCGACGATCTCTTCCTCGCTCATCCGGTCGCCATCGACCTCCGCGGTCACCAGCGCGTTGATCAGGCCCTCCGTCGGCTCGGTCGCCTCGCGGCGGACCGCGGCCTGGAAGTAGGTGACCATCTCCTCGACGCTCTGCAGCATCTGCTCGGCCCGACCCGGGTTGTGCTGGAAGTTGCCGAGCATCTCGGCGAAGTCCTGCGACCACCGTTTCAGCAGTTCGTGGTCGGTGGTCGGGACGCCGAGCATCTCGCAGGTGACGATTGCCGGCAGCGGGTTGGCGAGGTCCTCCATCAGCTCGAATTCCTCGCGGCCCTCGAGGCCGCCGACGATCGCGGCGGTGATCGCGGCGATGTGCTCGCGCAGGCGGGCGACGCGGCGGGCGGTGAAGGCGGCCGAGGCGAGTTTGCGGACGCGGCGATGGTCGGGCGGGTCGAGGAACAGCATCTGCTTCACCATCAGCGCGGCGATCGGGCTCAGCTCGCCCATCCCGAGCTCCTCCAGCCGCTGCGGCGAAGGCGTGCGGCCGGCCTTGAAGCGCATCAGCACGCTCACCACGTCCTCGTAGCGGGTGACGACCCAGGCGTGCAGGTAGGGATCCCAGTGGACCGGGTCCTGCTCGCGCAGCGCCGCGTAGAGCGGGTAGGGATCGGCGAGCACCTCCGGGTCCATCAGCTGGTAGAGGCTGAGCGGCGGCTCCGCGCCGGTCTTCGCGGCGGGCACGCTCATCGCGTCGTCGCACCCGCGGCGGCGCCGTCGGCGGCGACCTGACGCTCGACCTCGGCGGCGAGCTCGGCCGGCGTGGGGTGGTCGAACAGGTACCGAAGGCTGACTTCGACCCCGAACATGTCCTCGAGCCGGACGATCAGCTGCGCGCCGAGCATCGAGTGGCCGCCGAGCAGGAAGAAGTTCTGGTCCATCGCCACCTCGGGCACCTCGAGCAGCTCGGCGACGATCGCGGCGACCGTGGCCTCGGTCCGGTTCTCCGGCCGGGGCCCCGCCGCCGCCTCGGGCGCGGCCGCCGTGCCCGGGTCCGGCAGCGCCTTGCGGTCGACCTTGCCGTGCTCGGTGAGCGGTATCTCGTCGATCCAGACGTACCTCGAGGGGACCATGTAGTCGGGCAGCGAGTCGGCGAGGAACCGCGACAGGGCCTCGTCCTCGGGCCGCGCGCCGGCGGCGACCACGTAGGCGACCAATTGGCGTTCGGCGCTCGAGTCGCCGGCCGCCACCGCGACGCTCGCCTCGACGCCGGGGTGCGAGTTGAGCGCCGCGGCGACCTCGCCCGCCTCGACCCGGAAGCCGCGGATGCTGAGCTGGTCGTCGAGGCGGCCGAGGAACTCGACCTCGCCGTCGTCGTCGATCCGCACGCGGTCACCGGTCAGGTAGAGGCGCTCGCCCTCCGGATCGGTGACGAAGCGCTCGGCGGTCAGCTCGGGCCGGTTCAGGTAGCCGCGGCCGACCGCGACGCCGCCGATCGCCAGCTCGCCGGGCTCCCCGGGCGCCACCGGCGTCAGGTTCTCGTCGACGACCTTGACGTCGACGCCGTCGATCGGGCGACCGATCGACGGGGCGCCCTGCCCGTCCGGCGCGACGACGCCGGAGGTGGCGACGACCGCCGCCTCGCTGAGGCCGTAGTTGTTGACGACGGCGAAGTCGAGGTCGGCGGCCAGCGGGTCAGCGCGTCGCCGCCGGTCAGGAGGTGGCGCAGCGGGGTCTCCGCCGGCCAGCTCAGGCCGATCGTCGTCTCGGCGACCGCGGTGGGCAGGAAGGTGACCGTGATGCCTTCGCGGAGCAGCCAGTCGCGCAGCCCGATCGGGTCGACGCGCAGGGCCTCGGGGACGACGTAGATCGCGGCGCCCGCCGCCAGCGCGGGCCAGATCTCCCAGACCGCCGCGTCGAAGCCGGGGCTGGCGATCTGCGTGCAGCGGTCGGCGGGACCGAGGCCGAAGGCGCGCCGATGCCATTTGACCAGGTTGAGCAGGCCCGCGTGGTCGATCATCGCGCCCTTCGGCCGGCCGGTCGAGCCGGAGGTGTAGACGACGTAGGCGAGGTCGTCCGGGGCCGGGCGGGGCGGCAACGAGACCGCGGCATCGGCCGGCTTCGCGTCGGGATCGACGACGCCGCCCTCGAAGAGCACGACGGTCGGCGCGGCGTCGCCGAGGCGCGGGGCGGTGGCCGTGTCGGTGACCAGGGCGACGGGGTCCGAATCGCCGAGGATCCACCGCAGTCGCTCGTCCGGGTAGCCGGGGTCGATGGCGACGTAGGCGCCGCCCGCCCGGAAGATGGCGAGCGCGCCGACGATCAGGCTGGTCGAGCGGCCGAGGCAGAGGCCGACCAGGTCACCGGGCCCGACGCCGAGCCCGACCAGGCAGGCCGCGACCTCGTCGGCGCGAGCCGAGAGCTCGCCGTAGGTCAGCGTGCCGTCGGTGCCCTTGACGGCGAGGTGGTCCGGCGCGGCCGCCACCACCG
>DASZUH010000087.1:0-12407 GCA_035547715.1 Solirubrobacterales bacterium | reverse complement strand
CCTGTGACGCCTTCCCCACGGAACCCTCACGTCCCGGGCGTCTCGTGGCAAGCGGGCAACCTGCCAGGGCCGCCACGAGACGCCCGGGACCACCTCGGACGGCCGCCCCACCCCCGAACCCCGCCGCCCCGGGCGCCGGCTTCACCCGCCGCCGGCCCGCAGCGAACCGCGCCGCCGGCCTGCAGCGAACCCCGCCGCCCCCCGCCACGCTCTCGGCCCTCCACGCCAACAAAAAACCGGCGCGGGGCCCGAAGGCCCCGCGCCGGCGGGAACTGGCGCGCCTTGCGGCGCCGGATCGGTCGCTTAGAGCGAGGCGATCGCCTTTTCGGCGGCCGCTTTGACGACCTTCGGGAGCGGCGCGAAGTCGAGCGCGGCACCGTAAGCCTGGCCCTTGCCGATGGCGTAGGTCAGGAACTGTTTGACGAACTGGATCTGCGGACCGCTGCGCGGCACGATCGCGTAGGTGAACGTCGAGATCGGGTACGCTTTCGCGGCCTTTTTCGGCGGGTTCACGATGCTGATGCCCGCGTTCGGCTTGGCGCTCTTGACCACCGACGCGGCTTCCTCGATGTTTTCGAGGTTCGGCAGCTCGAAGTTGCCGGCGTTGTTTTCGACCGCGGCGGCGCCGAGGCCGGCGGCGATCAGGTAGGACGCGGAGATGTAGCCGATCGCCCCCGGGGTCTTGGTGACGGTCGAGGTCACGCCCGCGTTGCCTTTGGCGCCGACACCGGCTTTGAAGCCGACGGTGGTCGCGTAGCCGACTTCCGACTTCCAGGCAGGGCTGATTTTCGACAGGTAGTTGGTGAACGCGTAGGTGTCACCGGAACCGTCGGAACGGTAGATCGGGGTGATCTTCAGGTTCGGCAGCTTCGCCTTCGGGTTCAGCTTGGCGATTTTCGGGTCGTTCCAGTTGGTGATCTTGCCGAAGTAGATGCCGGCGATGACCTTGCCCGACAGGTTGATCTTCTTCACGCCCGGAATGTTGAAGCCGAGGCCGGTGGCCGAGAGGGCCCACGGAACCGTGACGCAGCCGTTGCAGGCGGCGGCCTGTTCGGGGGTCATCGGAGCGTCAGAGGCGCCGAATTCGACCGTCCCGTTCGAGACCTGTTTGATGCCTTCGCCCGAGCCCACGGCGGCGTATTTGACCGGAATGCCTTCTTTGATTTCGAAGCCGTTCTGCCAATTCGCCATCAGCGGGGCGACCAGCGTCGAGCCCGCGCCGGTGATGGCGGCTGAAGCGTTCGCGGCCGCGACGGCTGCCGTGCCTCCAACCGTTCCTCCGACCGCGATGAGGATTGCAAGCAACCTATTGCGAATCAAAAGCGTTTCCTTTCAAGGGTGGGATTTTCGGCGCGTAGGTTCTCCCCCTTGAAGGCCGATTTTGTTTCATTCTCGTGAATAAAATTGGTAACAAGTCTGTAACAACCGTGTGAACGGGATTGGGTCTGGATTCGGCGCATCCCAGGCACGGAATGGGACACTGTCTCGGCTCGTGCCGAGTTGTTTCAATCTTGTGAAAATCGGCGTCGCCACCGTTCGATAGGCCCGGCCCTCCTCTACATTGGCGCCGATGAGCGCCACCCCGCCCGCCGGTTCGGCGTCGCTGAAACTGGCGCGATCCAACCGACAGAGCTCCGCCCGCAAACGCGCCGACAGGTTCGGCGACGTCGCGCTGTTCGTGATCTGCGCGGCCGCCGCCCTGCTCGCGTTCCTGGTGATCATCCTGATCGCCAAGGAAGTGATCGAAGGCGCGCAGCCCTCGATCTCGAAATTCGGGGTCAACTTCATCACCCACGAAGAATGGGCGCCGCCGCTGGAAAAATTCGGCGGCAAGGGGGTCATCCTCGGCACCTTGATCACCTCGACGATGGCGCTCGTGATCGGCGGCCCGGTGGCGATCTCGATCGGGATCTTCTTGGCCCTGCTGGCGCCGACCTCGGTTCGCAACGTGGTCTCGCCGCTGGTCGAGATGCTCGCCGCGATCCCCAGCGTGATCCTCGGCTTCTGGGGCCTGATCATCCTCGGCCCGGTGCTCGTCAGCACGGTCGAGCCGTTCCTCCACGACGCCTTCGGCTTCATCCCCATATTCGGTGCGCCGCAGACGACCGGCAACTCCGTCTTCAACGCCGGCCTGATCCTCACGATCATGGTCATCCCGATCATCGCCTCGGTCACCCGCGACCTCTTCATGGCGGTGCCGCCCGACCTCCAGGACGGCGCCGCCGCGCTCGGCTCGACCCGCTGGGAGGTGATCCGCGGTGTCGTCCTGCCGACCACGATCTCCGGGATGACCGCCGCCTGCCTGCTCGGCCTCGGGCGGGCGCTCGGTGAGGCGATCGCCGTCGCCCAGGTGATCGGCGGCTCCACCGAATCCCACCTCTCGCTGTTCAAGCCCGGCGGCACGATGGCCTCGCTGATCGCGCTGCAGTTCAACAGCGCCGTCTCCAAACTCCACACGGCGTCGCTCTACTACCTCGCCGCCATCCTGCTGGTGATCGGCATCCTGTCCAACCTGCTCGCCAGCTGGGTCGGCCGGCGCTTCGGCGGGGCCGGGGGTGTCACGCGATGAGGCTCCTCCCTCGTGGCGAACAGCCGCCGCTCGATCCCACGCTGCCGCTCGTCGCCAGCGGCAACCTTCGCCGCCGCCACGCCGCGAGCCGGATCATCCAGTCCCTCTCCGTCGCCGCCGCCATCGCCGCCGTGGCGGTCCTGGTCATCGTCATCGCCGCGGTGGTGACGCACGGTGCCAAGGCGATCAACTGGGAATTCATCACCAGCGGGTATCCGACCGGCGTCGGCCCCTACCTGGTCGGGACCGCGGAGATCGTCGCCATCGCGACCCTGATGGCGATGCCGGTCGGGGTGCTGATCGCGCTCTTCCTCAGTGAGTACGCGGGCCGGCGTTGGACCCGCCCGGTGCAGCTGGTCCTCGACGTGATGAACGGCCTGCCGTCGATCATCGTCGCCGTCTTCATCTTCAGCCTCCTGGTCGCGGGCAAGGGCCAATCGGGCTTCAAGGCGGCGGTCGCGCTGTCGATCCTCGAGGTCCCGCTGATCGCCCGCGGCACGCAGGAGGTGCTGGTCCTTGTCCCCTCCCATCAGCGCGAAGCCGCCGACGCCCTCGGCGTCGCGCGGTGGCGCAGCATCCTCACGATCATCCTCCCGGCCGCCGCCGCCGGCATCGTCACCTCGACCCTCCTGTCGGTCGCCCGCGCCGCCGGCGAGACGGCCCCGGTCCTCCTCATCGACTCGCTCGCCAAAGGCGACAAGGTCCAGCTCAATCCCTTCCACGAAATCCCGAACGTGCCGGTGCGTATCTTCCAGTTGTCGGAAGAAGCGAACCCCGAAGGCTTCACCGAAGCGTGGGGGCTCTCACTGATCCTGATCGTGATCATCCTCGCCCTCGGCCTCGGCTCCCGCGCCCTCCTCAATCGCAGCAAAAGAAAGATGACCAGATGAGCATCGACGACCAGACCTTCGATCCCGTGCAGGCGAGGAACGGCAAGGCACCGGTGCCCGGCCGCCGCATCCGCATCCGGACCGAGCCGCTGCCGGGCGCGATCGGCGCCCCCGCCGCGTCGACCGAGAGCGCCGGCGAAGCACAGCTCCACGTCGCCACCGAGGCGATCTTCGAGGCCAACGAGGTGGGCATCTTCTACGGCGCCAAACAGGCGCTGATCGACGTCACGATGAACATCCGCCGCGGCCAGGTGACGGCGCTCATCGGGCCCTCGGGCTGCGGCAAGACCACGTTCCTGCGCAGCCTCAACCGGATGAACGATTCGGTCTCCGGCTTCCGCATCGACGGCAAGATCCTCTATCGCGGCCACGACATCTACGGCTCGAACGTCGACACGGTCGAGGTGCGGCGGCGGATCGGGATGGTGTTCCAGAAACCGAACCCCTTCCCGAAGTCGATCTTCGACAACATCGCCTGGGCACCGCGCAACCTCGGCATGCGCTCCGGGCTCTCCGAGCGGGTCGAGAAAGCGCTCCGCGGCGCCGCCCTCTGGGACGAGGTCAAGGACCGCCTCAAGGACTCCGCGCTCGGCCTCTCCGGCGGCCAGCAGCAGCGCCTCTGCATCGCCCGCGCGATCGCGATCGAACCCGACGTGCTGCTGCTCGACGAGCCCGCCTCGGCGCTCGACCCGATCGCGACCGGGGCGATCGAGGACCTGATCCACAGCCTCAAAGGCCGCTTCACGATCGTCATCGTCACCCACAACATGCAGCAGGCGGCCCGCGTCGCCGACCGCACCGCGTTCTTCAGCCTCGAGACCCGCGGCGAGCGCCCGATCGGCACCCTGATCGAGTTCGACGACACCGAGAAAATCTTCGGCGCCCCGCGCGATCCGCGTACGCGCGACTACGTCACCGGCCGCTTCGGCTGAGCGGTCGGGGCGGTAGATGGTTGGTTCCGGGGACGGGGCAAGCTGTCGCCCGGAGCGGAAAGGGACGCGGCCGTCCCGTCCACGACCCTGGCGGGCTGTGGCCGTGGCCGGGACGGCCGGGTCCATGGGGAGTGATGAGGGTTCGTGACGGGCGCCGGGGAGCGTCGGCGTTCCTCCACGAAGTGCGCGCCTCCCGTCACGAAGACTCCGGGAAGGCCCCCGATCCTCGTCGGCCCAGATCACGATGCGTGTTTTGACCCTGCCATAGCAAGGTCAAAACATGCATCGCGTCCCCGCCTGATGTGGAACCGTGACGGAAGGGCGGAGATCGTCCCGTCCCTGTGACGTTCCCCACGGAACCCTCACGTCCCGGGCGTCTCGTGGCAAGCGGGCCACCTGCCCGGGCCGCCACGAGACGCCCGGGACGCACCTCGGACGGCCGCCGCGCCCGCAAGTCGTCGCGAGACGCACCTCGGACGGCCGCCCCGCCCCCGAATCGACCGCCTAGCCGCGGACGATGGTGTCGCCCGAGACCTGCTCGAGCAGTGGTTTGCCGCACTGCCAGCAGAAGGTGGCGCCGCTGGAGTGGGGGGCGCCGCAGTTGGGGCAGGCACCCGCGGTCGCCGACTCTTCCATGCGGAGGATCCGTTCGACCTCGTTCAGTTCGGCGTCGGCGTCCTGCAGCTCGGCGGCCCGTTTGACCAGGACCTCGACGCGGATGCTGTTGCGGATCGCCATCTCGTAGGTCAGCCCACCGAGGTCCCACTGGAGCTCGGCGACCCGGGCGACCAGCTGCTCGCGGCGCCGTTTGAGGTCGATGATGAACTCCTCGCCCTGGACCGAGCCGAGGGTTTTGCCCGGCGGCGGACCGCCCGCGCGGACCGTGCCCGTGGCCGGGAAGGAGGTGGGACGGCCGCCCGGGGGCGGGGCGCCGGGGGGCGGCGGCGATTTGGTCGACGCGCCGACCGAGGATTTTTTCGAGCCCGGAAGTCTCATTCGCCGAAGAAGGTGCCTTCGAATTTACCGTTGGCGCTGCACCCGGCGACGCCGGGGTTGCAGCTTTCGCCGACCTGGGTTTCGGCTTCCAGCGTCGGGACCGTGGAGTGGAGCACTTCCTTGGTTTTTTCTTCCGCCCGTTTCTTTTCTTCGGTCGAACCTTCTTTCACTTCGGAAGCCTTTTTCTTGCTCGGCGGCTTGCCCGAGGATTTGGCACCGCCACCGCCACCGCCGGTTTTGGCTTCATTGCCCGCGGTCCCACCGGGCGTTTCTTCGGGCGTCGCGGCTTCTTCGGTGGCTTCGCCGCTCGCGGCGGGGGCGCCGCCGATCTGGACGACCTTCACTTCGCCGCCGCCTCCGGCGGAGCTGTTGTCGTCGTGGCCGGTGCGGCCGATGAGGAAGCCGACGCCGATCGCCAGGACCAGCGTCGCGACGCCCGCGATCAGCGCCGCGTTGGCGTTCCACCTGTTGTTCGAGCCGCCCGACTGCGGCGCGGGCGGGGGCGGCGGAGTGCCGGCGCCGCCGCCGGGCTGGTTCATCGACTCCATGAAGACGACCGCGTCCATGAAGGGCAGGCGCGGGTCACCGCGGCGGTGCCCGCAGTTCAGGCAGTAGCGCTGGTCCGGGGCCATCCGCGCGCCGCAGTTCGGACACGATTCGTTGCCGCCGAAGGCGGCCATCGACGGCATCGCCGGCGGGGCGGCGGGCTCGGACTGGGGCGTGGCGGGAGCCGGCGTCGCCGGCTCGGTCTGCTCGGAACCGGCACTCACGTGCGCATCTTCAGATGCCGATCTCCGGTCGGTGTTTAAGAGTTGTGAATAAGGCCGCGGAGGCCGCTCTGGAGGCCGGGTCTCGTCGATGCAAAATTTTTACAACACCGAAACGGGTCGGTGCGCATAATCAATCGCAAACGTGGCCGACCGCAAAGACGAACAAGTCCCCGACCCGGCGGGGCGGGCGACCTGCGCCGAGTGCGGCAGCCCCCTGGCGCCGGACCAGCGCTACTGCCTGAACTGCGGCGCGCGGCACGGCCGTCTGCCCGGCGCGATCGCCTCGACGCTCGGCGCGCTGGGCGCGAGGACGAAAGGGATCGCCGCGGCGGCCGGGGCGAAGGCCGCGAAGCCGAAGGGCGGGGACGGCGATGGAGACGGCGGCTGGTCCTGGATGCCCTCGCCGCCGGCGATCGCGATCGCGGTCATCGGGATGCTCGCGCTCGGCATCGGGCTCGGCTCGGCGATGAGCGAAATCGCCTCCTCGGCGCCGATCTCGACGCTCATCCTCGAGTACCCGCACCAGGCCGAAGCGCCGCCCGCCGAAGAACCGGAAGAAGAAGTCGAGGAAGCTCCCGAAGAAGAAACCTTCGCCGAAGCGCCCGAAGCCGAAGCCCCCGAAGCCTTCGAAGAAGAACCGCTGCCCGAACCGGTCGAACTGCCGCCCGAAGCGACCGAAGAACCGGGCTCCGAAGTGCCGCCGCCGGTCGAATTCAACCCGGAAGAAGAAGGCGAAAGCTTCCTCGAAGGAGAAGAAGAAGAACCGCTGCCCGAAATCAAACACGCCTTCCTGATCGTGCTCGGCGAAAACAGCTACGAAGACACCTACGGGACGAGCGCCGAAGCGACCTACCTCTCGCGCGTGCTGCCGGGCAAGGGCGAGCTCCTGCCGAACTACTACGGGGTCACCGGGGGCGTGCTGGCCAACGAGATCGCGCTGCTGAGCGGCCAGGGCCCGACCGCCGAAACCCTCGTCAACTGCCCCGACTACACCGCGATCACGCCCGGCACGGTCTCCGAAACCGCCGAACAGGTCGAAGGCAGCGGCTGTGTCTACGGCAAGGAAGTCGAATCGCTGCCGACCCAGCTGGCCGAAAAGGGCCTGACCTGGCGGGCCTACGTCGAGAGCATGGAAGACGGCGGCGCGATCGGCCGGCCGTTCCGCTGTCGCAAGCCGACCCTCGGCAGCCCCGATCCGACGGTGCCCGGCGTCGGCGATCAGTACGCGACCTGGCGCAATCCGGTCGTCTACTTCGGCGCCATCGCGGAAGGCGACGAATGCGAAAAGCACGATGTCGGTTACGAACTCCTCACCCACGACCTGCAGTTCAAGAAACGGACGCCGGCGCTCTCGCTGATCTTCCCCGACGCCTGTCACTCGGGCGGCGAAGTCGAATGCGAACCGGGCGCCCCGAAAGGCGCCAAAGGCGTCGCCGCGGAGCTGAAGACGCTGGTGCCCGCGATCATCGCCTCGCCCGCCTACGAAGAAGGCGGGATGATCCTGATCACCTCGGCCCAGGCGCCGCAGGCGGGTGAACATCCCGACCCGAGCGGCTGTTGCCTGGCGCCGACCTATCCGAACCTGGTCGCCGCGGGGATCCAGCCGGCCGCGACGACGACGCCGTCGACCTCGACCACGACCACCGGCACGACCGGCACCGCGACCTCCACCGCCGCGTCCGAACCCGAGGAAGGTGCGACGACGGCCAGGTACACCGAAGAATCGGTGTTCGAAACGGGTGGCGGCGGCAAGGTCGGCCTGCTGATGATCTCGCCTTACGTCGAAGCGGGCAAGGTCGAAGAAGCCGAATTTGCCAACCACTTCACCCTGCTGAAGACGCTGGAGAAGATGTTCGGCGTCGAACCGCTCGGCTACGCGACCGAAGAAGAGGTGCCGACGCTGAGCCCGGCCCTCTTCCGCACCACCGAAGAAGTCGAAAAAGAAGCGGAAGAAAAGAAAGAAAAGGAAAAGGCCGCGAGGAAGGCGGGCGGGAAGGGGTCGTCGACCGCGAGGCGCGCGGCGACCGCCGACGCGCTCGGGCGGGCCTTCAGCCGCCTGCTGAGATCAGCAGGCGGATCGCCAGGCCCAGCAGCGCGACGCCGAGGAACTTCCTGATCATCGGCCCGCTGAAGCGCCGCGAGAGGCGGGCGCCGAGCTGGGCACCGGGCAGCACCCCGATCGAGAGGGCGATCGCCCGCCGCAGCCCGTGCCCGACGGTGAGCGTGCCGGCGATCAGGTGCGTCGCGCTCGCCGTCCCCGACATCCAGACGAGGACGAAGTGCGAGGTCGCGGTGGCGATGTGGGTGGGGAAGCCGAGCACCCCCGCCATCAGCGGCACGTGGATGACGCCGCCGCCGATGCCGAGGAAGCTCGAGAGGAAGCCGACCCCGGCGCTGTAGACGGTGCCGCGGGCGAGCGGCACGTGGTAGCGGTAGCGCTCCCCGGTCGCGTCGACCAGTTCCCGGGTGGTCGTCACGCCCCGCGGCATCGACCGCTCGGCGTGGGGGCGCAGGCGGATCACGGCGACCGAGAGGATCGCCAGGACGACGGCCATGATCACGTCGAAGACGCGGGTCGGGACGAGGTGGACGGCCAGCGCACCGAGGATCGAGCCGGGGATCCCGGCGGCGGCGAAGCGCAGGCCGGAGCGATAGTCGATGCGGCGCAGCCGGGCGTAGGCGATCGAGCCCGAGAGCGCGTTGAAGAAGACGACGAGGAGGCTGATCGAGGTGATCTGCGCCGGCGTCAGTTCCGGATAGATGACCAGCAGGACCGGGGTGAGGATGAAACCGCCGCCCGCCCCGACCAGGGTTCCGAAGGTGCCGACGACGAGGCCGAGCAGGGCGAGTAGGACGTAGTGCAAATCGATCCCGATTCAACGGGAACGTTACGGGCCTCCTGTAACGGAGTCGTAAATTGTCGGATTTCAGGTCAAGAAATGACTGAAGTCGATCGAAATGCTTGGGAATCGCCCTCGCCGACCCCGATCCGTTGGTGCAGCCGCCGCAGCGGCGCGGGCGCCCACCAGTTCCACCTGCCGAGCAGCTCCATCAACGCCGGCACCAGCAGCGCGCGGACGATCGAGGCGTCGATCAGCACCGCCAGCGCCGTGCCGACGCCGTTCTCCTTGATGAAGATGATCTTCGAGGTGGCGAAGGCGAGCATCGCGACCGCGAACAGGAGCGCCGCGGCGGTGACGATGCGCCCGGTCCGCTCGAGCCCGATCGCCACGCACTCGGAGTCCGAGGCGCCCGCGTCGCGCGCCTCCTTGATCCGCGAGAGCAGGAAGACCGCGTAGTCGGTGGAGAGGCCGAAGGCGACGGCGAACATCAGGATCGGCATCGTCTGCTCGAGCGCGCCGGGGCTCGAGTAGGAGAGCAGGCCTTCGAGCCGGCCGTCCTGGAAGATCAGGACGAGGAGGCCGAAGACGGCGCTGAGGTTGAGCGCGTTCATGATCAGCGACTTGATCGGCAGGACGACCGAGCCGGTCATCAGGAAGAGGATCACGAGCGTGGCGACGACGATGATCGCCAGGGCGATCGGCAGGTGCGCGGCGAGGCTCGACTGGAAGTCGACGAAATCGGCCGAGGCGCCGCCGACCATCGCCGTCGCCCCCGCGGGCACCGGCAGCGCCCGGATCGCCTTCGCCGAGTCCTGGCTCGCGTCGGAGGAGAAGGGGCTGGTGGAGACCGCTTCGATCGCGAAGACGCCGCCGGCGAGGCGCCGCGGCGGCAGCACTTCGGCGACGCCTTCGACCTTCGCCATCTCGGTGGCGAAGGCCCGGGCGCCGGCCGCCGTGCCGCCCGCGTAGGAGACGACGATCGGCGTTTCGTGGAAGGGCGGGAACTCGGCGTTGATCCGTTCGTAGGCGACCCGGGCCTCGGCGCCCTTCGGCAGCACGGTCGGGTCGACGGTGTCGAACTTGATCCCCAGGAAGGGGAGGCCGAGGAGGATCAGGAAGCCGGCCGAGAGCGTCGCCACCGGGATCGGCCGGCGCATGACGAAGCGCGAGAGGCGGTACCAGAAGCCGCTCGCGGCGGGCCGCGCGTCGCGGTCGGCGCGGCGCTTCAGCCAGGCGGGGGCGCCGGCGTTCACCCGCGGCCCGAGCAGGGTGAGGATCGCGGGCAGCACGGTGAGCGAGACAAGCGCGGCGAAGAGCACGACGAGGGCGCCGCCGAGCCCCATCGAGTAGAGGAAGCGCTGTGGGAAGACGAGCAGCGAGGCGAGCGCCGCGGCGACGGTCAGCGCCGAGAAGAAGACGGTGCGGCCGGAGGTCTGCAGGACGCGCAGCATCGCCTCCGGGCCCGGCCCGGTGCGGGCGATCTCCTCGCGGTAGCGGGAGACGACGAAGAGGCTGTAGTCGATCGCCAGCCCGAGCCCGAGCGCGGTGGTGAGGTTGAGGGCGAAGACCGAGATCGAGGCGAATTCGCTGGCGACGCGGAGGATGAGGAAGGTGCCGACGATCGCGAGGCCGCCGATCAAGAGCGGCAGGACCGAGGCGACCAGGCTGCGGAAGAAGAGCAGCGAGAGCAGGAAGAGGAGGGGGAAGGCGAGCAGCTCGGCGTGCTGGAGGTCCTTCTCGACCTGGCTGTTGACTTCTTCTTCGGCGACCGCCGCGCCGCCGACGACGACGCCCGGGTGGGCGGAGAGTTCTTCGGCGATTTCGCCACCGACTTCCTGGGTCTGCTTGGCGCCGGTCGGCTTCAGGTCGATCGCGAAGTAGGTGGAGCGTCCGTCTGCGGAGACGAAGGCGGGGGAGTGGGTGTCGTAGTAGCCGACGACCGCGGCGACTTCGGGGTTGCGGCGCGTCTCGCGCTCGAGCGCCTCGACCCGCGCTCTGGTGCCCGGTCGGGCGACCGGCGCGCCTTCGACCAGGGCGACGACCGAGGGGAAGCGGTAGCCCGCTTCCTCGAGCTGATTCTGCGCCTTGACCGACTCGGTCGACGGATCTTCGGCGCCGTAGGGGTCGAGTCGGTTCGCGACCGAGCCGCCGAGCGCGGCGGCGAGGATCGCGAAGCCGACGGCGAGGACGACGACGGTGCGGGCGCGGCGCTGGGCGAGTCTCGCGAGCGCCGCGAACATCAGTCCTGCTCCGCGAGGGCCAGGATCCGCTTCTCGGTCCGCTCGCACCAGTCGGCGAACCACTCGGTGAACTCGAGGCCGCTCTCCAGCACCATCAGCGGGTACTTGTCCTTGTGTCCTTCGGCCATCGGCCGCATCTGGCGGAGCTGGGCGTTGGCGGCGAGCCGGTGGGCGCGCATGGAGCGGACGATCTCCACCGCTTCGGCGGGCTCGAGGGCGCCGGCGAAGAACAGTTTCAGCAGCCCTTCCTCGCGCAGCTCGTAGGTCTCCGGCGGGCGCCGCAGCCAGGCCTTGAGCTCCTCGGCGCCGTCCTCGGTGATCTCGTAGACGGTGCGCCTGCGCCCGCCGGTGGGGGCGTCGGACCCGACCACCAGCCCCATCTCGGCGAGCCGTTTCAGCTCCGGATAGATCTGGCCGTAGCTGGCCGCCCAGAAGAAGCGGGTGGTGCCGTCGACCATCGCTTTGATCTCGTAGCCGGAGCGCGGCTCCTCGCAGAGCATCCCGAGGATGACGTAGGCGGTGGGGCTGAGCGACTCCATGTCTCGGCCCAATATATCACGCAGATATATAGAAACCGCGATGTCGGGATGACCTATCGTCCGAACCGAAATCGGAGATCCGGACAGGAGGGGTTGATGCTCGACCAGAGCAAGATCGGCAAAGTCGTGGCGGAGCAGATGGAGGCGATCGAGGCCGACTACGGCGACGAATGCGAAATCGGCGACGTCTGCACGATCGTCGAGGTGATCGGGCCGCACGGCTCCCACGTCCGCGTGCGCTCCAGCGACATGCGCCCACACAGCGGCCTCGGCCTGATCCGGATGGCCGAACAGGCGATGCTGGGGAATCTGGGCGGCAGCTAGAGGGTCGCGTCCAGGGACGGGGCCGCCTGAAGCTGTCGCCCGGGGGTGGCGGTCCGGAGGGAGGCGGCCGTCCGAGTTGCGCCCGGCCTTCTCGGTGGCGGCCCTGGCAGGGTGTGGCCGCCACCGAGAAGGCCGGGGCCGTGGGGAGTGGGGAGGTTCGGGACGTGTGCCGGGTGGACGTGCGCGTCCCGTGGGGAAGGAGCGCATGGTCGGTCACGTAGGGGCATGAGGCGTGACGAAGACCCATGGAACGTCACGGTTCCTTCTCACCTCTTCATCCCTCGCCCGGGTGCGTTCGTCGCTT
>DASZUH010000086.1:0-10686 GCA_035547715.1 Solirubrobacterales bacterium | reverse complement strand
TTCCTCGCCGGCGAACCGCGGCGACTCGACCGACTGCTGGCTCCCGGCCCGGCGGGCGAAAAGCTCTCCGAATACAGCAACGGCCTGGCGATCGCGGTCGAATGCAACGACTACCGGACGCTCTGGGACAAGAGCGCGCCGTTCCCGCGGCGGATCGCCGAACTCTCCGCCTCGGTGAGGAAGATCCCGCGCGGCTTCTTCGCGCCTTTCGGCCGCAAGGAGTACATCCTCTCCGCGGCGGCCCGGCTGACCCCGTGCCTCTACTGGCCGGCGCCGCCCGCCGGCGGTCTGTCGCCCGCGATCCCGAGCGACTGGACGGCGCCGCGCAGCTTCCCGACCCTGGTGACCTCGGGGCAGGTCGACGACGTGACCTCGGTCCGCGAGGCGCACGAGGTGGCGGCGCGCTTCCCCCGCTCAAGCCTCTACGTCGTGCCGGACCGCGGTCACGTATCGAGCCTCTACTTCCCCTTCCGCTCCCCGGAGGTCGGCGTGATCCGCCGCTTCATCGCGGCGCACTAGGACATCGTTCCCGCTGTGGGATACCGGGGTCCGGGCCGGGCCGTGGACGGGACGGCCGCGTCCCTTTCCGCTCCGGGCGCCGGCTTTCCCGCCCACCGCCACGCCCTCTGGGGGCTGAACCCTCTATGGCAGCAGTTCTTCGGCCTTCTTCTTCGCTTCTTCGATGCGTTCTTCGGCCTTTTCGCGGGCTTCTTCGAAGGACTTCTTGCCCTTGCCTTTGCTGTTTTCGAACTTCTTCTTCGCTTCTTCGAGACCCTGTTCGGCCTTTTCTTTGGCTTCTTCGATGCCTTTTTCGGCGCTTTCGACCCCGGCTTCGGCTTCTTTCTGGGCGTTGTTGCCGTTGGTCGAGACTTCGCCCGAGCCGGTGGTGCTGCCGCCACCGCCACATCCGGTGAGGAGCCCGCCGGCTCCGATCGCCGCGACGGCGGCGAGCACCGCCCCCGCGCGACGAAGCTTCAAGTTGACGTCCATCTCGTTCATTCGACTCCCCCTCGATTTACGTTGGCGCGACGGTTACCCCGATCCTGCCGGCTTCCGAACCTGACAGCTACGCGTGAGAGTGGTGTGAAGGGTGCGACCGCCTTCGAAGGCGAAGGTCCCGCGGGCGAAGGCGAAGACCGCGCCGGGGAATCCTGCGGGCGCCGCGCAGGCGGCGCTCAGGTAGCTACGCCGCGCCCCGCGGACCTCGAAGCGCCGCCCGATCCGCAGTCGCAACTCGGTGACCGAACCCAGCCCACCCACGAGGGGCGGAACGCGTGCCGTCAGCACCGTGCCGAACTCGCCCGACCTGCGGGCGACCCGGAGCGGGACGACCAGCGTCACCTGCGCCGGTTCGCCGATGTAGATGTGGATCAGCATCCCCGGCCGGCCGTCGACCGTGGCGTTGAAGACGAGCGCGCGGCCGTCCACGACGAGCGGCCTGCCGCCGAACCTGAGCTGCGCCTCGAAGGAGCCGTCGCCCACCTTGGCCGGGCCGCAGCGGGCAAGCGCGGCCGCCGAATCGGTCGACTGCAGCAGCGAGGACCCGCAGGTCGGCAGACCGGCCGCGTCGATCCGCCCGGCGCCGTTCAGTTCGATCCGCAGGCGACGGAGCGGCGGCGGATGGCTGCCGTCGGTGGTGGAGATCTTCCCGCCGACCTCCACCGTGATCGGCGCGGGCCGTTCGCGCGGCAGCGACCTCGGCGCGAACCTGGCGAGGAAACTGACCCGCAGGTCGCCCGACTGGATCACCTCGGCCCGCGCCGCGGCGACGAGCGCGACCGCGGCGAAGAGCGGCAGCGCGAGCGCGGCGAGTCGGCGGCGCGTCCCCATACCCACCCTCGAGTCTAGGTCGGTACGGCGGCGGCTAGGGTTGAGCGATGGTTGAGTCGGGATTCGGGGCGCCGTTCGTCGAGACCCTGCCCGGACGCCTGGTGACGCTCGAGCCGCTCGTCGAGGCGCACCGCGACGGGCTCTGGGAGGCGGCGCAACCGGACGAGATCTGAACCTGGCTCGCGCACCTGAACAAAAGTCGCGGGTACTTCGACGGCTGGTTCGACACCTCGCTGGCGAGCAACGCGGCCGGGGAGGAGGGCGCCTTCGCGGTGCGACGGATGAGCGACGGCGTGCTGGTCGGCTCGAGCCGCTACCTCTACCCCCGCGCCCACAACCGCGTGGTCGAGATCGGCTGGACCTGGTTCAACCCCTCGGCGTGGAGAACCGGTGTCAACATCGAGACGAAACTGCTGATGCTCACGCGCGCCTTCGAGACGCTCGGCTGCGTCCGGGTCGAGCTGAAGACCGATGCCCGCAACGAGCGCTCGCGCGCCGCGATGGCACGGCTCCCCGCCCAGTTCGAGGGCATCATGCGCAAGCACCAGATCACCCCCGACGTCGGCCAGCGCGACAGCGCCTACTTCAGCGTCATCGACGACGAGTGGCCGACCGTGAAGGCCGCCCTCGAAGCGCGCCTCACAGATTGATGTTGACGGGCCGAAAACTAGACATATAGGCAAGTTTTCGGCCCATCAACATCGTCAGTCGCCGGGGTCCTTGTCTTCGGGGTGGACGACGCGTTCGGTCGCCGCCCGCACTTCTTCGCCCGCTTCCCGGGTCGCCGCCACCGCCTGTTCGGCGACGTGGGCGACGCCGATGCTCGGCTTGCCGCCGACGATGTCGCGGAACGCTTCCTTGAAGCGGTCGGTCCGCCGGCCCGGGTGGAAGCGCCGTTCGGCCTTCGCCTGCTTCCTCGGCCGCCGCTCACCGTAGCGATGCCGGGCCCAGGCCGAGTCGGGCTTGCCGATCCGGCACGCTCCGTAGATCGCCAGTGGGGCGAAGAGGATGCCGATGATCCCGTGCAGCCGCCGCCCCTTCAGGAAGCAGACCGCGACGAAGGAGATCAGCAGCGCGGTGGAGACGATCGAGACGGCGACGCCCTCGCCTTCGCTGCCGAATTCGAACGGGTTGGCGCCGAGCACGATCAGCGTGATCAGCGACCCGGCGATCACCGTCGCGTCGATCGAGCTGCGCCCCTCCTGCGCCCAGTAGACGTCTTCGAGGTACACCCAGAGGGCGAACTCGTCGATCGTCAGCCCGGCGCCGATGCCGAAGAAGAAGGCGCAGATCTCGGTGAAGGGGCTGTGGCCGAAGGCGGCGAAGCCGAAGGTCCCGGCGACCATCATCGTGACGATCCCGAAGACGAGGTGGTGGACGTGGAGGCCTCCCTCGCTTTCGATGTTCCCCGGCCACCAGCTCACTTCGGCGCGGATCATCCGGGTGCTGAAACGGATGAAGGCGAAGGAACCGACGAACCCGACCAGCACCAGGAAGACGCCTTGGCGGTCGTGGTCGACGAGGTGGTGGTTCCAGAAGTCGGTGAGGAAGTTGGCCAGCGGCAGCGCCGTGGTCATGCCGCATCCCCGGCGGGGACCGGCGCGGGCCGGCGCTTGAGGATCGGCCCGGTCCCGTCGCGATGATGGATCAGGTCGAGGGTCAGGAGGACGACCGCGACGCCGAAGAACGGGGCGGTGATGATGTTGGAGACCGACTCGCCCGCCCAGGCCGCGAGCAGTCCTTCACCGAGGGTCGAGTGCGCGAGCGAGACGACGACTTCGTTGACGAAGTCGCCGATGACCTCGATCGGGACGACGACCGCGGCGACCATCCAGAAGTGCCCGCGGACGAGGCGGAAGCTGCGCATGAAGCCGCCGCGGACGGAGTGCTTCTCGAGCTCGACCACCGGCCCCGCGAGCGAGAGGTAGACGAAGACGAGAAAGGCGCCGATGACGAACGCGAAGACGCCGGCGACGATCGCAACGGTGTAGAGGAAGTCGACCGCGATCAGTTTCAGATAGGAGATGTGACCGGCGATCTGGCGGATCGAGGGCGGGTGTTCGTGCTCAGGGTGGGTGAGTGAGATGGCGACGGCGCCGCTGAAGAAAACCTCGCCGAAGAGGCTCGACGCGGTGATCGCCGCGGCGGCGCCGAGGAAGGCGAAGAACCGGAAGCCTCCCGTCACATCCAGGGAGTGGGTCTCGACCGAATGCAGCACCCCGTCGAGCAGGCCGATCGGGACGAAGACGATCACCGCCAGCGGCAACAGCGTGGGCGCCCACGCCGTGCAGGTGCGCCAGATGCGGACGTAGAGCTCGCGCAGCCGCCGGCGCCGGGTCATCGCTCACGTCCGGGGCGCCCGCGCCGCCGGCGCCCGGCCGGGACGCGGCCGCGTCGCTCCAGTCGATCCTGGCGCGACTCGGAGGCCGGCACCTTCCTCAGTTCGTAGAGCTCCGGGATGAGGATTTCTTCGGCGCACTGCCGGTGCCAGTGATGGTGCTCGGTGCCGCCGAGGCGGTGGACGTACTGGACGATGGTGTGCTCGTCGCCCAGCTGGATGTCACCGTGACAACCGGGGCAGCGGTAGAGCTTCCGCGCGATCCCGCGGATCAGCCACGCCTCGTCGCCCTCTTCGGTGACCCCCTGGAGGCTCCATCGCATGCTCGGCTGTCCGTCGAATTGGCCCATCGGCAGGTGACTTTCGCTCGATCCGAATCCAACCAGAAGGGAAAGCGCAAGGCTCGGCGAAATCCTCGCCCGTGACCAAGACCGCGACGAAATCCCCCCAACTCAAAAGCCTCTCCGACTACATCCAGGAGCGTTTCGACGAGTTTTCGCGCTCCCAGAAAGATGTGGCCCGCTACATCGTCGACCACCTCGACGAGGCGGCCTTTCTCACCGCCGAGGAGCTCGCGCGCCGCGCCAGCACCTCGTCGTCCACCGTCGTCCGCTTCTCGCAGGCGCTCGGCTTCGAGGGTTACCCGGAGCTGCAGCAGGCCGCGATCGAGGAGTACCGGACGACGATCGCCGCGGTCGGCTCGGCCGCCGGCCCGCTCTTCTCCTTCGACCACTCCGAGCTCGAGGGGTCGCTCAGCGCCGACTACTCGAACCTGGAGGAAACGGCGCGCAAGCTGACCACCGAGCAGGTCAACGACTCGGTCGCGGCGCTCGCCACCGCGCAGCGGATCGTGATCGTCGGGGTCGATCAGATGGCCTTCTTCGCCAGCTACCTGCGTCACACGCTCAGCCTGCTGGACATCCGCGCCGAAATCGTCGCCTCGACGGGCGGCGAGAGCCTCCAGCGGCTCGGCCGGATCGACGAGAACACGCTCGTCATCACCCTTTCGGCGGGTCGCGCGCACCCGCTGCTGCTGCGGGCGATGAAGCTCGCCCTGCACCGCGGCGCGCGCACCCTGGCGATCTCCGACGCGACCATGTCGGAGGTCGGCGAGCACGCCGAGATGACGCTCTACTTCTCGTCCAACAGCCCTTCCTTCACCCGCTCGAACACGGCGCTGATGGCGCTCGTGCAGGCGCTCGCCTACGGGTTGTACGCCCGCGACGAAGACCTGCACCGCGACCGCATCAAGGCCTACAAACTGAAGTAACAGGGTCGTGACGAGGGAGCGGGCCGCGGCCTCTGCTCCCTAAGATGGTCACATGCCCGACCGCGCGACGTTCCGACTGAAGACCGGCCTTGCCGAGATGCTGAAAGGCGGGGTGATCATGGACGTGGTCACCCCCGAGGAGGCGAAGATCGCCGAGGACGCCGGTGCCGTCGCCGTGATGGCGCTGGAGCGCGTCCCCGCCGACATCCGCCGTGACGGTGGGGTGGCGCGGATGTCCGATCCGGCGATGATCAAGGGGATCCAGGAGGCGGTGACGATCCCGGTGATGGCGAAGGCGCGGATCGGCCACTTCGCCGAGGCCCAGGTCCTGCAGGCTCTCGAAGTCGACTACATCGACGAGTCCGAGGTGCTGACCCCGGCCGACGAGGTCAACCACATCGAGAAGCTCGCCTTCGACGTGCCGTTCGTCTGCGGCGCCACCAACCTCGGCGAGGCGCTGCGGCGGATCGGCGAGGGCGCGGCGATGATCCGCTCCAAGGGCGAGGCCGGGACCGGCAACGTGGTCGAGGCGGTCCGCCACATGCGCGCCATCCGGGCCGGCATCTCCCGTCTCTCGACGCTGCGCCCGGAGGAGGTGGCCGCCGCCGCCAAAGAACTGTCGGCGCCGCTGGAAGTCGTCCACGAGGTCGCCGCCGCGGGTCGCCTGCCGGTGCCGCTCTTCTGCGCCGGTGGTATCGCGACGCCCGCCGACGCGGCGCTGATGATGCAGCTCGGCGCCGAGGGCAACTTCGTCGGCTCGGGGATCTTCAAATCGAGCGATCCGGCGCGGCGCGCGAAGGCGATCGTCGAGGCGACCACGCACTTCGAGGATCCGGAGCGGGTCGCCGCGGCCTCGATCGGCCTCGGCGAGGCGATGAGCGGGCTGGAGATCGGCCCGCTCGAGGAGCAGGGCGCCCTCCTGCAGCACCGCGGGAGCTGAACTGAAGGTCGGCGTCCTAGCCCTCCAGGGGGACTTCGAAGCGCACTGTAGGACCCTGCGCCGGCTCGGCGCGGAAGTGGTCGAGGTGCGCACCCCGGAGCAGTTGGAGGGGCTCGACGGCCTGGTCATCCCGGGCGGCGAGTCGACGACGATGACGAAGCTGATCGAGTCCGCCGGGCTCGAGCCGGCGCTGCGCCGCCACCACGACGCGGGCAGGCCGATCCTCGGCACCTGCGCCGGGTTGATCGTCTGCGACGACGAGCACCTCGGCTTCATCGACGCGACGGCGCGGCGCAACGCCTTCGGCCGGCAGTTGCAGAGCTTCGAGGCGAACCTCGAGGTGGCCGGGGCGGGGGAGGAGCCGCTGCGCGCGGTCTTCATCCGGGCGCCCTGGGTCGAGCGGGTCGGGGACGAGGTCGAGGTGCTGGCGACGTGGGAGGGTCACCCGGTGGCGATCCGCGGCGACAGCGTCCTGGCGTCGGCCTTCCATCCGGAGCTCACCGACGACCCCCGCTTCCACGCGATATTCATGGCGATGATCACGAAAGCCCAGCAACGAGAGGCGGCGACGGGATGAGCGGCGATCCGAGAACGCAGAACCTGGCGAAGATCCTGGTCGGCTACTCGACCAAGGTGAAAGAGGGTGAGGTCGTGTCGATCGACGGCGAGAACGCCGCCGCGCCGCTCCTCCTCGCGGTCTACGAAGAGGTGCTGAAAGCGGGCGGAAACCCGGTGCTGAACGTCGCCCTCGACGGGCAGATCGCCGCCTACTTCAAGCACGCCTCCGACAAGCAACTGGAATGGATCTCGCCCTTCGCGGAGTGGATGGTCGACAACGCCGACGTGCGGATCGCGATCGGCGCGAGCACCAACACGCGCGAGCTCTCCGGCGTGCCGCCGGAGCGCCAGACGCTGCGCCAGTCGGCGACCGGCCACCTGATGAACCGCGCGATGGAGCGGAGCGCCGCGGGTGACTTCCGTTGGGTCTACACGCTGTTTCCGACCAGCGCCTACGCCTCCGAGGCCGAGATGAGCCTGGCCGACTACGAAGACTTCTATTACGCCGCCTGCCTCGCCGACGACGCCGACCCGCTGACCGCCTGGGCGCGGGCCTCGGAAGAGACCGACCGGCTCGCCGCCTGGATCGAGGGCCACGAGGAGGTGCGGATCGTCGCCCCCGGCACCGACATCAAGCTCGGCATCGCCGGCCGCAGGTTCATCCCCTGCGTCGGCGATCACAACATGCCCGACGGCGAGTTCTTCACCGGCCCGGTCGAGGACGCGACCGAGGGCGAGGTCAGCTTCCACCTGCCGGCGGTGATCGGCGGGCGCGAGGTCTCCGGCGTGCGCCTGAAGTTCGAGGCGGGGCGGGTCGTCGACGCGAGCGCCGAGCGGGGCGAGGAGTTCCTGATCGCCCAGCTCGACACCGACGAGGGCGCGCGTACGCTCGGTGAGCTCGGCATCGGCACCAACTACGGCATCGACCGCGGCACCCGCGAGGTCCTGCTCGACGAGAAGCTCGGCGGCACCATCCACATGGCCTTCGGCCAGTCCTATCCGGAGTCCGGCGGGACCAACGAATCCGCCGTCCACACCGACCTCGTCTGTGACCTCCGCCTCGGCGGCAGGCTCGAAGTCGACGGCGTGGTGATGCAGGAAGACGGCAAGTTCATCGTCTGAGCGTCAGAGGTGGATCGGCAGGCCGCCGACGACGGCCAGGACCGTCGCGACCCACATCGCGACGACCACGCCGATGAGCGTCCTGAAGTCCGCCCGAGCCTCACCGCGGACGCTGGCGATCTCGCCACGGACGCCGGCAACTTCACCGCGGACGCCCGCGACTTCACCGCGGACGCCGCCGATCTCGCCACGGAGAGCACGTTCGCTCGCCAGGATCTGGGACCTCATCTCGGCGAAACCGCGGTCCATCCTGGTGAAGCCGTCGTCCATCTTCCTCTCCAAGAGGTCCATCCGCTGCTCGTCCGACATCGCCTGCATGGGTCGATGGAAGCACCCGGCTCGTCCCACTTCAAGCTTCGTCACAGAGTTGGCTCAAAGCGGTGCGGATTTGTCTGGAAGCGCGCCCTAGTTGTTCGGGAGCGGGGATCCGGCGAGGAGGAAGAACCAGGTGACGAGGGCGACCGCGGCCAGCATCACCGAGCACATCATCACCGCCTCGACCACGGTGACCGAGCCGCGCACCGGGGCGGCGTCGCGCATGCTCTTGAGCCAGCCGGGCCGGTTCTGGACCAGCCGGTTGCTGCCCGTGACCCGCACGTAGAGGTCGTTGAGGCGGCCGATCAGCCAGGCGTCGACAAGCACCGTGACGATGATCCCGACGATCACGATCATGTACGGGCCGATGCTCGGGAACTGGCTGTGGGCCAGCTTCGAGGCGATGTAGATCCAGCCTAGCGGGATCAGCGTCCAGAGCGAGAAGGCGGCCAGGAGCATGGCGAGGAAGACCGCCGTGGCGGCCACGTTGCGCCCCAAGGTCCTCACCGCCGTTTCCAAGACGTTCTCCCGCCAATAGAATGACACCTGTATGTCAGGACATTCCAAGTGGTCATCGATCAAACACAAGAAGGGCGCGGCCGACGCGAAACGCGGCAAGCTCTTCTCCAAGCTCGCCCGCGCGATCACGGTCGCCGCGCGTGACGGCGGCGGCGACACCGACGGCAACCCGGCCCTCGCCACCGCCGTGCAGAAGGCGCGCGAAGCGTCGATGCCCAAAGACAAAATCCAGAAAGCCATCGACACCGGCACCGGGGCCGGCAACGAAGGCGCCAACTACGAACATGTGCTCTACGAGGGCTACGGCCCGGCCGGGGTCGCGGTCCTGGTCGAGGCGCTGACCGACAACCGCAACCGCGCCGGCGCCGAGATCCGCCACGCGTTCTCGACCCACGGCGGCGGCCTCGGGGAGCCCGGCTCGGTCGCCTGGAACTTCGAGAAAAAGGGCGTGGTGGTGGTCGACGCCGACCGCTACAGCGAGGACGACGTGATGCCGGCGATCGACGCCGGCGCCGAGGACGTCCAGGAGGAGGGCGACAAAATGCGCATCCTCAGCGAGCCCACCGACCTCACCGCGGTGAAAGCCGCGCTCGAAGAGGCGGGCGTCGAGATCGAGTCGGCGGCCCTGGCGACGGAACCGAAAAGCACGGTCGAGCTGGCCGGCAAGGACGCCGAGCGCATGATCGACCTGCTCGAGGTCCTCGACGACCAGGACGACGTCGACCAGGTCTACGCCAACTTCGACATCCCCGAGTCGGTCCTGGAGCAGTTGGCCGCGTAGGGACGGTAGGTCGGGCCGGTGCTCGGCTGAGGGATGGGGCGGGGGAAGCTGTCGCCCGGAGCGGGCGGCGGCCGTCCGAGTTGCGCCCGGCCGTCCCGTCCACGGCCCGGGCGGGTTGTGGCCGTGGCCGGGACGGCCGGGTCCGTGGGGAGTGGGGAGGGTTCGTGACGTGTGCCGGGGGACGTGCGCGTCCCGTGGGAAGGAGCGCATGATCGGCCACGAAGGGCGAGGATTCCGTCACGAAGACCCATGGAACGTCATGGTCCCTCCCCACTTCCTTATGCCTCGCCCCGGTGCGTTCGTCGCTTGTACGCCTATGGTGGTCAAGCGACGAACGCACCCTCCCGACCCGGGGCAAAGGTGACCGAAGGCATGAGGAGCCGTGACGAACCGCCCGTCGGTCGAAGGCGGCGTGGCCTCCGGCTGTCGCTTGTTCCCGTATGCGGAACAAGCGACAGCCGGAGGGCTTCGGACCCCGACCGCCTGCCCGTAAGGGCCATCTCGGCGCAGGGTCCGTGACGAAGATCCATGGAAGGTCACGGTCCCGTCCCACTTCCACATCACCGCCCACGACGTCCGTGCAGTTGTACCGCCCATAGGGGGCACAAGTGCACGAACGTCCCTCCACCCGATGTGGACCGTGACGTCCCTCGCGGGACCGTCACGGAAGCCCGCACCTCCTCCCGTCCCTGTGCCCCCGTCCCCACGGAACCCTCACGTCCCGGACGCAACTTGGACGCGCGCCGCGCGCGCCGGTCGACCACCTAAGGCGCCTGCTCCAGCTCCAGCAGCCGTCGCTTCATCTCGAGACCGCCCGCGTAGCCGCCGAGGCTGCCATCGCTCCGCAGGACGCGATGGCACGGGACGACCAGCGGGATCGGGTTGCGCGAGCAGGCCGAGCCGGCGGCGCGGACCGCGCGCTCGTTGCCGGCGGCGCGGGCGAGGTCGGTGTAGGTGCGGGTCTCGCCGTAGGGGATCGCGGCGATTCCCTGGCGGGCGCGGAGGAGGAAGCC
>DASZUH010000085.1:0-10461 GCA_035547715.1 Solirubrobacterales bacterium | reverse complement strand
TTCGATGAAGTCCCTTTCGCTGACCACGGTCCCGGTGGGGATCTCGGCGTAGCCGCGGGTCGCCCCGCCCCGACCCCTCAGCCCACCCCGACCAGGGGTGGGCGGGACGTGCTCAGGTCGACGTCGACCACCTTCGGGGCGCTGTACTCGAGCAGGGTCTCGGCGGAGAGCTCGCGGCCGAAGCCGGAGTCCTTGACGCCGCCCATCGGCATCCCGACCGGGAGGTCGAACCACTTGTTGACCCAGACGATCCCCGCCTCGAGCTCGCGGGCGACCGAGTGGGCGCGGGCGAGGTCGGCGGTCCAGACGCCGGCGGCGAGGCCGTAGCGGGTCGCGTTGGCGCGGGCGACCGCGTCGTCGACCTCGTCGAAGCGCTCGATCACGGTCACCGGACCGAACACCTCCTCCGCCGAGGCGCTGGTGGCGCCGCGCTCGTCGCCGAGCACGGTCGGGGCGTAGAAGAAGCCGCCCGCGAGCTCGCCGCCGAGGTCGAGACGCGCGCCGCCGAGCGCCACCGCGGCGCCCTCCCCGCGCGCCCGGTCGACGCAGCCGGCGACGCGGTCGCGCTGCGCCGCCGAGACCAGCGGGCCGAACTCGGTGGCGGGGTCGAGCGCGTCGCCGACGCGGATCTTCTCGGCCGTCGCCAGGAAGGTCTCGCGGAAGCGCTCGTGGACGCCCGCCTGGACAAGGAGGCGCGAGGCCGCCACGCAGACCTCGCCGTTCGCCATGTAGATCCCGGTCAGCGCGTCGGCCACCGCGGCGTCGACGTCGGCGTCGTCGCAGACGATCATCGCCCCCTTGCCGCCGAGCTCCATCAGGCACGGGGTCAACGCCTTCCCGGCCGCCGACATGATCGCCCGCGCCGTCGCGGTCCCGCCGGTGAAGGTGATCTTGGCGACGTCGGGATGGGCGACCAGCGCCGCGCCGACCTCCGGCCCGAAGCCGGTCACCACGTTGAGGACGCCGGGCGGCAGGATCTCCTGCGCCATCCGCGCGAACTCGATCACGCTCGCCGAGGCGAACTCGGAGGGCTTCAGCACCACCGTGTTGCCGGCCGCCAGTGCCGGGCCGATCTTGTTGGCCAGCGTGATGATCGGCGAGTTCCAGGGGATCAGCGCGGCGATCACGCCGAGCGGCTCGCGCACCGTGTAGACCAGGCTGTCGCCGCGCTCGACCGGGATCTGGCTGCCGTGGTGGGCGCGGGTGACGCCGGAGAAGAAGCGGAGGATCCCGGCGCAGGTCGGCACGTCGGCGAGCAGCGCCTCGCGGATCGGCCGGCCGTTCTCGGTGGCGAGCAGCCGCGCCCAGCGCTCCGGCTCGGCCTCGACCGCGTCGGCCAGACGCCAGAGGAGCTCCTGGCGCACCTCCGCCGAGGCTCGCGCCCAATCCTTGCCCGCGGCGCGGGCGGCGGCGACGGCGGCATTCACCTCGGCCTCCCCCGCCTGCGGGATCGTCGCCCAGGGCCGGCCGCTGGAGGGATCGACCGCGTCGAAGCCGCCGGACGCGGCGACCGCCTCACCGCCGATCACCATCTCGTAGGGGCCGGCCGCGACGAAGGGCTCGCGGGCGCGCGTCGCGTCGGTCTGGTCGGTGCTCATCGGGGGATCCTCCTGGTGGGTTCGTTCAGATTGTCAGGGCGACGCGCTCGGCTTCCTCGATCGCCGCCGCGGTCGGGCGCGGGGCGAGGGCGTCGCCGATCGTCAGCAGTTCCGGCGCGGCGCCGGCGAGGGCGATGCCGAGCTCGTCGCGAGGGCGGCGGCGGAGGGCGAAGACGACGGTGTCGACGCCGACGACCCGCTCGGGCGGTCCGCCCCAGAGGTCGGCGACCTCGACGCCCTCGCCGTCGAGGCCCACGACCGCGCGGCCGGTGGAGAGTCCGACGCCGAGGGCGCGGAGCCGGGGCAGCAGGTGGGGAAGCTCGAGGTGGAAGGCCGGTTCGGCGCCGATCTCATCGCGCGCGGTGAGGAAGCGGACCGAGGCGCCGGCCGCGGCGAGCGCCTCGGCGAGCCCGAGCGGCGCGTAGGCCCCCGAGTCGTCGGCGATCACGACCGAGGCGCCGAGGCGCGACGGCTCGGCGCGCGCGACCTCGATCGCCGCGTCGAGCCCGAGCACGCGCGGGCCGTCCTCGCTGTGGAGAGAAAGTGGGTCTATGACCGACAAAGGCTCCACACCCGGCTCGGCACTCGCGGGAGCGGCGGCGGCGACAGGGGCGAAGGAGGTGGCGCCGGTCGCCTCCCACTCGGCGCCGGTGGCGAGGAGGACGAGGCCGGGCGCCTCGCGCTCGACCAGCTCGCGGCCGACCTCGACGCCGAGGCAGAGCGAGGCGCCCGAGCGGGCCAGCTCGGTGAGGAGGTCCTCGACCGCGCCGGCCCAGGCCCCGCGGGTCGGCAGCGCGGCGAGGTCGGCGAGGTGGCCGCCGGCCCGGTCGCGACGCTCGAAGACGGTGACCGCGTGGCCGCGGGCGGCGGCGATCGCGCCCGCCCGCAGCCCGGCCGGGCCCGCGCCGACGACCAGCACGCGCCGCGGCGCCCCCTGGGCCGCGCGCGGGTCGTGCGGCCAACCGTCGAGCTCGCGCCCGGTCGCGGGGCTCAGCACGCAGGCGACCGGCTCGCCCGCCTTCGCCCGGCCGACGCAGACGTTGGCGCCGACGCAGCGGCGGACCTCCTCGACCCGCCCCTCCCTCGCCTTGCGCACGAGGTGGGGATCGGCGAGGTGCGCGCGCGACATCGCCACGACGTCGACGGCGCCGGCGCGCACCGCCGCCGCGGCCATCCGCGGGTCGACCACGCGGCCCGCGGCGAAGACCGCCGCCCGGCCCGCGACCAGATCCCGCGCGCGGGCGGCGAAGTCGAGCGAGAAGCCCTCCGCCACCGCCATCGGCGCGATCGTGAAGTGGACCGAGTGCGGCGAGCCGATCGAGAGGTCGAAGAAGTCGAAGACGCCGGCGGCGAGGAAGACCTCGATCTGGGCGAGCGTCTCCTCCTCGGTGATCCCCGCCGCGCCGATCATCTCGTCGTAGGTCAGCGCGATGCCGAGCGGGAACTCGGGCCCGACCGCGGCCCGGATCGCCCGCCCGATCTCGAGCGCGAGGCGGCAGCGGTTCCCCACCGTGCCGCCGTACCGATCCTCGCGCCGGTTGTAGAAGGGGCTGAGGAACTGCCCGACCAGCCAGCCGTGGGCGCCGTGGATCTCGACCCCGTCGAGACCGCCCTCCTTGACGTGGCGGGCCGAGCGGGCGAAGTCGGCGACGATCGCCTCGATCTCTCCCGCGCCCAGCGGCAGCGGCGTCTCGCCGCCCGGGGCGCCGATCCGCGACGGCCCGCGCACCGGCCGCCAGCCCTCCAGGCCCGCCGTGCTCGAGCCCGAGACCCCGCCGCAGAAGAGCTGGGCGAAGAAGCGCGACGGGTAGGGCGCGAGCCGCTCGGCGAGCGCCGCGAAACGCTCCACCTGGCGCTCGTCGTAGGCGCGGATCTCGCTCGCGAAGGGGCTCGGGCTGAGCGGCGAGGCGGTCAACTGCTCGCTGAGCATCAGCCCCACCCCGCCGCGGGCGCGCTCCTCGTAGATCGCCAGGTGGCGGTCGGAGATCAGGCCGTCGACCCCGTACTGCAGCGTCATCGCCGAGGTCATCACCCGGTTCGGCAGCTCCGTCCCGGCGAGCGCCAGCGGCGCGAAGAGCGGGCTGAGGTCGGCGGCCACCGGCGCCCTAGAGACCGCGCTCGATCGCGCCCTTGATCAACCGGATCTCGACCCGCCAGAGGTTGTGATGGAACTGCCACGTCTCCTCGTCGCAGCCGTCCCAACGCCAGATCGTCAAGGTGACCAGGCTGTGGGAGTCATCGAGCCCCACCCAGTTACCGGGACGAATGCGGGCCTCGACCCGCGGGGTCAGACCCTCGGGTGACGGACCGGTCGAATAGTCGACAAGGAGAAGGTCCGGGTCACCGGCGAGACGGACGTAGAGGTCGGAGCCGTCGAAGGAGTTCTGGCCGATGAACAGGCCGTCGCCGAGCGCCTTGCGATTGACGCTGCCCAATGCCCAGTGGTCCTGCTTCAGTCCATCGGCCATGAACTTGAAGGCGGTGCCCGCAGGCACCGACACCTCCGTACTGGCGGTGATCGCGTATCTGTCCTCCGCCGGCATCAGCGTTTGAGCTCGAAGCCGACCGCCTCGCGGTCCCAGTCACCCTCGAGCACCCCGGCCTCGCGCAGCACCGACTTGCGGACCTTGCCGTTCGCCGTCTGCGGCAGCTCGTCGACGATCCGCAGGTAGCGCGGGATCGCGAAGTAGGCGAGGCGCGGCTCGCAGTGGCGCATCAGCTCCTCCGGCTCGAGCGACCAGCCCTCCTCGAGCACGATCGCCGCGGCGACCTCGTCCTCGGCCAGCTCGGAGGCGACCGGGAAGGCGGCGGCGGCGCTCACCGCCGGGTGGGAGAGCAGCGCCTGCTCGACCTCGAAGGAGGAGATGTTCTCGCCCCGCCGGCGGATCGTGTCCTTGATCCGGTCGACGAAGCGGAACCAGCCGTCGGGTTCGCGGACGACCCGGTCGCCGGTGTGGAACCAGAGGTTGCGCCAGGCCTCGACCGTCTTCTCCGGCATCGCGAAATAGCCGGTGGCGAAGGCGAACGGCGGGCCGTTGCGCAGCAGCAGCTCGCCGTCCACCCCGTCGGGCACCTCGCCGTCCTCCGCGTCGGCGACGATCGCCTCGAAGCCCTCGCGCACCGGCCCCATGAAGCCGGCCCGCTGCTCGCGCCAGTTCGAGAACAGCGCCCCGTTGGTCTCGGTCGAGCCGTACCCCTCGAGCAGCTGCAGCCCGAAGCGCTCGCCGAAGCGGTCGAAGAGGTCCGGCGGCGTCGCCGGCGCCAGCGCCACCCGCACCGAGTGGGCGCGGTCCTCGGGGCCCTCGGGCCGCGACATCAGGATGTTGACCATCGCCCCGAGGACGTAGGTCACGGTGGCCCCTGCCTCGGCGACCCGGGTCCAGAACCGGGAGGCCGAGAAGCGCGGCCCGAGGTGGAAGGTCGCTCCGGCGACGAGCGCCTGGACGAAGGCGTTCAAGGCGTTCGTGTGGAAAAGCGGCAGGCAGGTGTAGAGGACGTCGTCCTCGGTCAGCTCGAAGACCTCGCCCATCAGGATCCCCCACCAGTAGAACTGGGCGTGAGGGCACTGGACGCCCTTCGCCGGGCCGGTGGTGCCGGAGGTGTAGAGGATCGCGGCGGTGTCGCCGGGGCCGACCGGGGCAGCCGGGATCGGCGCTCCCCGCGGGGGCGGCTCGACCACCGTGTAGCCGGCCGGGTGCTCGGCGGGGACGCCGTCGAGCGCCCACACCTCGCCCAGGGTCGCGGGCCGCTCGACCACGTCGAGGAGCCCGAGCAGGGCCGAATCCATCGCCAGCACGCGGGCGCCCGAGTTGACCAGCTGGTGGCGCAGCTGATCGCCGCGCAGGGCCGTGTTCAGCGGCACCGCGACGGCGCCGAGCCAGGCGCAGCCGAGCATCAGGTCGAGCAGCTCGATCCGGTTCTCGCACATCATCGCGACGCGGTCGCCGCGGGCGATGCCGGCCTCGGCGAGCGTCCCGGCCGCCGCCGCGACCTCGTCGCGGACCGCGGCGAAGCTGCGCTCGATCTCCTCGAAGCGGAGCAGCGGCCGCTCGCCGTGGCGCTCGGCGCCGAGCTCCAGCAGCCCCGGCAGCGTCTGGCGGCCGAGCTCCAGGCCGCGCAGCGACGCGGGCGTCCAGACCGTCATGCGTCACCCCACATCTGCGGCCGCGCGGTGTCGATCCGCATGCTGATCGCCTTCGGCGCGCTGTACTCGAGCAGCGTCTCGGCGCAGAGCTCGCGGCCGTATCCCGACTGCTTGATCCCGCCGAGCGGCTGGCCGAACGGCTGCTGGAACCAGGTGTTGACCCAGACGCAGCCCGCTTCGAGCCGGTCGGCGAGGCGATGGGCGCGGGCCAGGTCGGTCGTCCAGAGGCCGGCGGCGAGCCCGTACCGGCTGTCGTTGGCGCGGGCGACGACGTCGTCCTCGTCGGTCCAGCTCTGGGCGACGACGACCGGGCCGAAGATCTCCTCGCGCGCCGCGGTGCTGGCGCCGCGGGGGTCGTCGATCAGGGCCGGGTCGACGAAGTACCCGCCCGCGAGGTCGCCGTCCATCGACCGCGCCTCGCCGCCGGTGAGGACCGTGGCCCCCTCGGCGCGCGCCCGCTCGACGTAGCCGAGCACCCGCTCGCGGTGCGGCGCCGAGACCAGCGGGCCGACCTGGGTCCGGTGGCTGACCGCGTCGCCGATCCGCACCGACCCGATCGCCGCCGCCATCCGGGCGAGGAACTCCTCGCGCACGTCGGCGTGGACGAAGAGCCGCGAGGCGGCGATGCAGACCTCGCCGTTCTGGGCGAGGATCCCGCCGAGCGCGTCCTGCACGGCGGCGTCGAGATCGGCGTCGGCGCAGATCACGAAGGCGCTCTTGCCGCCCAGCTCGAAGATCGCCGGGGTCAGGTTCTCGGCCGCGGCGCGGGCGATGTGCCTCGCCGTCGCGGTGCCGCCGGTGAAGGTGATCTTGGCGATGTCGGGGTGGGCGACCAGCGCCGCGCCCGCCTCCGGGCCGAGCCCGGCGACGACGTTGACGACGCCCGCGGGCAAGAGCGGATCGGTCAGCCGGGCGAACTCGACCACGCTCGGCGCCGCCAGCTCCGAGGGCTTCAGCACCACGGTGTTGCCGGTCGCGATCGCGGGCGCGACCTTCAGCGCCGCCGAGATCACCGGCGAGTTCCAGGGGATCAGCGCGGCGATCACGCCGAGCGGCTCGCGCACGGTCGCGACCCGCATCCCCGGGTCTTCGGGCGGCAGCGTCTCGCCGTGCAGCCCGCGGACCAGGCCGGCGTAGTAGCGCAGCACGCCGGCCGCGATCGGGATGTCGGCGGCGACCGCCTCGCGGATCGGCCGGCCGTTCTCGGTCGCCAGCAGCTCGGCCAGCCGCGGCGCCGCCTCGATCGCGTCGGCCATCGCCAGCAGCACCCGCTGGCGTTCTTCCAGGGTCGAGCGGCGCCAGCCGGTGAAGGCCTTGCCGGCCGCGGCGACGGCGGCGCCGACCTGGTCGGAGGAGGCCTCGGCGACGGTCGCCCAGGGCTCCCCGGTGCTCGGGTCGAGGGCCGCGAACTCGGCCGCCCCCGGCACCTCCTCGCCGCCGACGAAGAGCCCGTAGGGGCCGCTCGGCACGTAGGCGTCTCGGGTCAAGGTGTCATTCATGCTCAGTCCTCCTCTGCAAATGCGCCGACCACGGCGGCGAAGCGGTCGGCCTCGTCGTGATGCGCGGCGTGGGCGCTGTTCTCGAAGATCTCGTGACGGCCGTCGCGGGCGTGGCCGGCGATCCAGGCGGCCAGCTCGGTCGGGTAGTACGGGTCGAGCCCACCGTAGATGGCGAGCACCGGCAGTTCCAGCGCGGCGAGCACCGCGCGGTGGTCGAGCTCGGCCTGGGCGCGGACGATCCGCATCGCCATCTCCAGCGGCGTCTGCATCGCCACCTGGAAGCTGAACCGGGAGAAGGCGCCGTCGGGCTCGCGCATCGACTCGCGGACGAAGGCCAGCTCCGACTCCGGCCAGCCGGCGGGCAGGCCGTCGAGGTAGCCGTCGAGCTGCCCGGCCTCGACCCCGAAGGGGAAGTCGGCGGACGCCCGCAGCACGATCGGCCCGTTCACCAGGACCAGCCGGGCGACCCGGCCGCCGCCGCGGCCGAGGTACTGGAGGCCGATCGAGCAGCCCATCGACCAGCCGACCAGCGTCGCGTCCTCGACCGCGAGCTCCGCCAGCACGAAGCCGAGGTCGTCGGCGAGGACGTCGAAGTCGTAGGGCCCGGCGGGCTTGTCGGACTCGCCCATGCCGCGGTTGTCGAAGGCGACCACGCGGAAGCGCTCGGCGAGCCGGTGGACCGCCGGGTCCCAGAGCCGGTGCGAGCCCTTCCAGCCGTGCACGAGGACGATCGTCCGCGCGCCGGCGCCGCGGTCGGTGTAGCGGAGGCGGACCCCGTCGGGGGTCGCGAGGAAGCTCACGCGGCGCCTCCGGGAGGGTGGCCCCAGGGGGCGACGCGCTCGATCGCGGCGGCGAGGCGGAAGGCGGTCGCGTCACCGGCCGGCGGCCCCGCCACCTGGACGCCGGTCGGCACCCCGGGCGAGGGGGCGCCGTCGGCGGTGGCGCCGGGCTCGGCCACGGTCGCGAGCCCGGAGGGCACGCTGAGGACCGGACAGGAGGAGGCGACGTTGAAGATCGGCGTCAGCGCGGCGTCGCAGAAGTGGTCGAGCGGCAGGCCGTCGACGAGCAGCGGGCGATCGGCGTAGTCCTCGCCCGCCGCCATCGCCGCGACCCCCATGGTCGGGACGATCACCGCGTCGAAGCGCTCGAACAGGGAGAAGACCGCGGTGCGCAGGCGCTGCTCGACCGCGACCCGGCGCTCGAGCGGGATCTCCTCGGCGGCGGCGAGCGAGCGCTCGAAGCAGCCGACCGCGTAGGGCGAGAGGGAGCCGGGGCGCTCGCGCTCGCGCGCCAGCGCGGCCCGCGCCCCGGCGAGGTCGCCGCGGCCCCACATCGCCTCGTTGATCTCCTCCAGCCGCCAGTCGAGCTCGACCTCGCAGACCGCGACGCCGGCCCCGGCGAGGGCGGCGGCGACGCGCTCGGCGTTGGCGGCGACCGCGGCCGCGACCGGCAGGTCGCCGGGCCGCGCGCAGAAGGCGACCCGCATCCCGGCGGCGGGCTCGGGGGCGTCCGGCAGGGGCGGGGCCGCCGGCAGCGAGGCGCGGTCGCCCGGGTGCGGGCCGGCCATCGCGTTCGCCATCAGCGCCGCGTCGGCGACCGAGCGGGCCAGCGCCCCGGCGTGCAGCCAGGTGTCGGTGTTCCGCGGCGGCTCCAGCGGCACCCGACCGTGCGGCGGCTTGTAGCCGACGACCCCGGCGAGGGCGGCGGGCGCGCGGATCGAGCCGCCGACGTCGGTGCCGGTGGCGAGCGTCGCGGTGCCCGCGGCGAGCGCCGCCGCCGACCCGCCGGAGGAGCCGCCGACCGACTTCGAGAGGTCCCAGGGGTTGCGGGTCGTCCCCCACCGCGCCGCGTGCGACATCGGCATGCAGCAGAGCTCCGCGGTGGTGGTGCGCGCGTGGACGATCGCCCCCGCCGCGCGCAGGCGCCCGAGCGCCCAGGCGGTGCGCGCCGCCGGCCGCGGATCGAGCGGCCGGGCGAGCCCGTCCGTGACGACGTGCCCGGCCGGCGCCTGCGACTCCTTGGCCGCCACCGGCAGCCCCTCGAGTGGCCGCGCGGTGCCCGCCGCCCAGCGGCGCTCGGCCCGCCGCGCCTCCGCGCGCGCCTCCTCGAACATCGTCTCGGCGAAGGCGTTGACGGCCGGCTCGACCACCGCGGCGCGGTCGATCAGCGCCTCCAACAGCTCGACCGGCGAGAGGGCCCGCGCGGCGAAGGCCGACAGCGCCTCGGTCGCCCCCAGCCAGGCGGGATCGGCGGCGTGGTGCGGGGGCGCGGTGCCGATCACGGCTGTACTGGGTCCCATCGTGGTCAGGGCTGATTCAAGGCCGTGGAAACCGTGCGGGGCGACGCTCGGCGCCGCCCCGCACGGGTCGACTCATCCCGCCAGCGTCACTTCGCCGGTGGCGGTTTTCACCGGGATTTCTTCCAGCGTGTACTTCCGCTGTTCGGCCGGCACGTATTCGCCCACCGTTTCGCCGTCGACCAGGATCGATTCGACGATCAGGCTCTTCGGTTTGCCGGTCAGCGCTTCGTTCATCAGCTTGACCGCAGCGAAGCCGCTGGCCAGGTTGTCGGGATCCCAGGTCCAGGAGAGGCGGCCTTCTTCGACCGCTTCGATCGCGTCCTGGTCACCGTTGGAGCCGGTGACGATGACCCCTTCCGGGTTTTCGGCCGTGGCGATGGATTTACCGGCCGCCAGCAGCGCCGCGGAGACGCCCATCGCCGATTCGTCGTTGTAGTTGAAGACGGCTTCGACTTCCGGGTATTTGGTCAGCAACGGTTCGAACACTTTCTGCGAGCCGGACGCGTTGTCGGCTTCGTTGTTCGTCTTGTTGATGATGTCGAGGCCGGCTTTTTCGGCTTCCTGGACGAAGCAGTCGCTGATCTCTTTGGTCGATTCGGCGACTTCGAGGCCGATCACGATGGTCTTCGCGTGCGGCTTCATTTCGGCGATCTTTTCGGCCGTGATCGCCTCCGGGCCACCCGGTTCACAGAGCTGCACTTCCCACCAGACGGTCGAGGTGACGCCGCTGCCCTGGGAGTTCATGCCGATCACCGGGATGTTCTTGTTCTGGGCTTTTTCGTAGGCGCCCGCGACGGCGTTCGGGTCGAGCGTCCAGGAGGCGATCGCCGAGGCGCCCTGGTTGATCGCCGATTCGACGTTCGAGACCTGTTTTTCGGCCGACAGCGCCGAGTCGAGCACGCTCTCCGACCAGCCGAGTTC
>DASZUH010000084.1:0-5811 GCA_035547715.1 Solirubrobacterales bacterium | reverse complement strand
GATGTCGGTGCGGATCGTCAAGCAGTACGAACGGGTCGTGCAGTTCCGGCTCGGCAAGGTGCTCGACGGCCCGCGGGGGCCCGGCATCATCTTCATCGTCCCGCTCGTCGACCGCGCGCGGAGGGTCTCGCTGCGGATCGTCACGCTGCCGATCCAGTCGCAGGGGATCATCACCAGGGACAACGTCAGCGTCGGCGTCTCGGCGGTCGCCTACTACCGCGTCACCGACCCTGTCGCCTCGATCGTCGCGATCGAAAGCGTCGGGACGGCGATCGACCAGATCGCCCAGACGACGTTGCGCGCCGTGGTCGGACGCCACACCCTCGACGAGGCGCTCTCGGAGACCGAGACCATCAATCAGAACATCCGCGAGATCCTCGACGTCCAGACCGAAGAGTGGGGGGTGGAGGTCACCGTCGTCGAGTTGAAGGACATCCAGCTGCCCGACAGCATGCAGCGCGCGATGGCACGCCAGGCCGAAGCCGAGCGCGAGAAACGGGCGAAGGTCATCGCCGCGCAGGGCGAGTCGCTCGCCGCCGGAGAGCTTGCCGCCGCCTCCGACGTGATGATGGCGCACCCGCTCGCCCTGCAGCTGCGCAACCTCCAGACGCTGATCGAGCTCGGCGTCGACAAGAACTCGACGGTCGTCTTCCCGGCGCCGCTGATGAGCACGATCCAGGAGCTCGGGGCCTTCCTGGAGCACGAGTCACGGGCGGCCGCGAGTGCTCCGCCCGCGACGCCCGGCCCCCCTTCACCGGCTCGGGTTCCCACCGCGTCCGGAGACGGGGAGTCGGTGGGAACTCCCTCGAAGTGAAGCTGCACGGGCGCGGCATCCTGTTTGGCGAGCTGATCACCCGCGCCGAGACGCTCGAGCCGATCCGCGTCGCCGTGGTCCATCCGGTCGACCGTGACTCCCTGCTGGGTGCCATCGAGGCCGCCCGGGAAGGGTTGATCACACCCATCCTCGTCGGGCCGGAGAGCCGGATCAAGGCAGTCGCCGCGGCGCACGACCTCGAGATCTCCGGTTTCTCCCTGATCGCCGCGGAACACAGCCATGAGGCGGCCGAGAAGGCGGTTGCCCTGGCGCGCGGCGGCGAGGTCGACGCGCTGCTGAAGGGCAGCCTCCACACCGACGAGCTGATGCGCGCCGCCGTCGCGCCCGGCACCGGGCTGACCACCGACCATCGGATGAGCCACGTCTTCGTCGTCGCGGTGCCGAGGCACGCGCGACCGCTGTTGATCACCGACGCGGCGCTCAACGTCGAGCCGGATCTCGCGACGAAGCGCGACATCGTCCAGAACGCGATCGCCCTCGCCCTCGCGCTCGGCATCCGCACCCCGAAGGTGGCCGTCCTGTCGGCCGTCGAGACGGTCGATCCGAGGCTGCGCTCCTCGCTCGAGGCGGCCGCGCTCGCCAAGATGGCGGAACGCGGCCAGATCACCGGCGGCCTCGTCGACGGGCCACTCGCCTTCGATGACGCCGTCTCGCCGGCGGCCGCGCGGGTGAAGGGAATCGCCTCGCGGGTCGCCGGGCAGGCCGACGTCCTCGTCGTCCCCGACCTCGACAGCGGCAACATGCTGGTCAAGGAGCTCGACTACCTCGGGGGCTCGCAGGCGGCAGGGATCGTGATCGGCGGGCGGGTGCCGATCGCGCTGACCGGCCGCGCCGACGGCCCGCTCGAGCGCGTCGCCTCCTGCGCCCTCGCGGCGCTGGTCGCAGACGCCTCTCGACCGGCCCCGCAGGCGGGGGACGACACACCAGACCCTACGGCGGGGTGACCTCCGCAACGCCGCCGTTCAGATGCCGAGCGGCGCGAGGACCCGCTGCAGGTACGCGGCGCGCCTTCCGGTCTCCCGGCGGTCCGGTTTCCAGGTGAGTCCGACGTCCACCGCGACCAGCCTCCCCGACGCGGCGACGGCGGCGACCGCGGCGGTGAGGTCGGCGCGGGTCGGGCCGCCGGGTGCCGGGTAGCGGAGGCCGGGCAGGTCGGCGGGGTCGGCGACGTCGACATCGAGGTGCAGGAAGAGCGGACCGGCGGGCAGGTCGGCGACGTCGAGGCCCTCGACGGTGGCCCGTCTGACGCCCTTTTCCACCAACAGCGCGTCCTCGGCCGGGTCGAGGTCACGGGCACCGACCAGGAGCACACGGTCCGTGGCAACCGGGGCGAGGCGGAGGCGGCGGACGATCTCGAGGTCGCCGAGGCCGCAGATCTTCGCCAGCGGCAGGCCGCCGAGGTAGCCCGATTCGGTGGTCTCCTCGGTGTTGAAGTCGCCGTGGGCGTCGATCCAGACAACGCCCGGGTCGGTCCCGGTCCGCTGCGTGCCGGCGAGCGTCCCGAGGCTCGTCGTGCAGTCGCCCGAGACGACCAGGGGAGCGGGACTGGCGGCGACCACCTCGGCCACCGCCTCGTAGAGGACCGCCATCCGCTCCCAGGCGGAGCCCTCGGGCAGGGTGGCGGAGACGGTGCGCTCGACGGCCACGGGCGGCTCGAACGCGCCGAGCGGTTCGTCGAGGTAGTAGGGAACGGCGATCGTCGTCATCGGCGCCGGGCCGGTCGTGGCCGCTTCCTCGGGGTGATGACCACCGCCGCAGGCACCGGTCGCCATCACCGGAGTTCGTGGCCGGAAAGCAGCTCGATGGAGAGCGCCCTCGTGCCGGCGTCGATGTTGGCCGTGACCGTTCCGCGGTCGCCGCGATGCCGCGCGAGCAGCTCGGCGGCCACCGTGTCCATGTGGATCCCTGGCAGTTCCTCCTCGAGCGATCCCACCGTGGCCGGATCGAGCTCGATCGAGAGGGCGTCATAGACGTCCTTCAGGACATCGCGGAGCGGGGCGACATCGCGGACCACGATCGAGGCGCTGGTCAGGGCCGCCCGCCTGGTGGCGCGCTGGGCGATGCCCGCGACCTTGATGCGGCCGCCGAGCTGGACGCTGTGGCGGCCCGGGCAGTACTCGCCGGGCAACTCGCCGATCGCCGGATCGGCGCCGAGGGCGGTCAACGCCTCCCGCAGGTGCCCTGAGAACCGCTCGAACCGATCGCCGACTCCGGTCAGCGCGTTCTTCCCGGCCCTTATCTCCTCGTAGACGAGGGAGCCCCGGTGGTAGGCGGCGGCGTGCCCGCCGGCGAGCCTGACGGCGGGCTCGAAGCCGTGCCTGCGGGCGGCCTCGATCGCCCGCCCGAAGCCCTCGCCTCGGCGGTCGAGGCGACCGAACGCGACGGTCGGCGCCGGGCGGTAGACACGGATCAGCGGCGGCAGCTCTCCGGCCCCGACCCGGCTCAGCAGGGCGTGCGAGATCGCGAGCTCGACCGCGGCCGGGCGCGGGTCCGGCCGGGTGTCGAGGACCAGCAGCCGCGGAACCGCCCGGCTCCTCTCGCCGGCGCTCACCCTTCCGGTCGCGTCGACCCCGCCGCCCCGGGGCGGGCCGGCGGCGCGGTTTCCTCGGCAGGGTCGATCCAGGCCAGATCGGTCTCGCGGCCGAAGGTCTCCCCACCGGGGACCGCGATCGACTCGATCCTCCCGGCCACCGGGGCGAGGACCTCGAAGCTGGTCTTGAGGACGATCGCGTTGGCGATGGGCTGACCGGCCGCGACCGTCGCGCCCTCCTCGACCAGCCATTCGTCGAGCAGGCCTTCGCCGTTCTCCGCGACTTCCTCCCAGGCCTCTGCGGGCAGGCGGACCCCGATCATCCACCTGCTCCCACGACCTCCGCGCCGGCGGCGACGATGTCGTCGACCTGCGGGATCACGCGATGCTCCAGCGGGCGGCTGTAGGGGATCGGCACGTCCGGCACCGCGAGGCGGCGGACCGGAGCCTTGAGGGGCAGGGTGTCGCTGCGCTCGGCGATGGTCGCGCAGATCTCGCCGCTCAGCCCGAAGCTGAGGTAGTCCTCGTCGGCGATCAGCAGGCGCCCGGTCTTGGCGACCGACGCCGCCACCGTCTCGCGGTCGAGGGGGACCAGCGTCCGCAGGTCGATCACCTCCGCGTCGATGCCCCGCTCGGCCAGTTGCTCGGCGGCGATCTTCGCCTTCTGGACCATCTGGCTGAGGGTGACGATGGTCAGGTCGGCGCCCTCGCGGACGATGCGGGCCTGCCCGAAGGGGATCGTGTACTCGTCCGCCGGCACCTCGGTGGTCGCGCCCTCGAAGTACGACATCCAGGGCAGCCCCATGATCCCCTTGTGGTACATGAAGATGACCGGGTTGTCGTCGCGGATCGCCTCGATCAGGAGCCCCTTCGCGTCATAGGCGTTGGACGGCACCACCACCTTGATCCCGGGCAGGTGGGCGAAGGTGGCGTAGAGGCATTGCGAGTGCTGGGCGGCGTCCCCGTAGCCGCCGCCGATGGCCGTGGTCAGCACCACCGGCAGCTTCACGTTGCCGTTCGACATATAGGTGTTCTTGGCGAGGTGGTTGTAGATCTGGTCCATGCAGACGCCGAAGAAGTCGACGAACATCAGCTCGGCGATCGGGCGTAGGCCGGCCGTGGCGGCCCCCATCGCGGCGCCGATGAAGCCGGCCTCCGAGATCGGGGTGTCCATGATCCGCTCCCTGCCGAAGCGGTCCAGCAGCCCCTGGGTGGCGCTGAAGATGCCCCCGTAGGAGCCGATGTCCTCGCCCATCACGAAGACGCGCTCGTCGCGCTCCATCTCCGAGCCGATCGCCTCGGAGATCGCTTTTGCCATGGTCAGGGTCCTCTGCTCGGTCGCGGTGCTCATCGTGCTCTCCAATCGGTCTCGGTGGTCTAGGCGAAGACGTGGGTCAGCGCCTCGTCGGCGTCCGGATAGGGACTGTTGCGGGCGAACTCGTAGGCCTCCTCGACGCGGGCCCTGGCCCGCTCCTCGAGCTCCTTCTGGAGCTCCTCGTCGAGCACTCCCCGCTCGCGCAGCTGCCCGGCCAGGTGCGGGATCGGGTCGTGTTCCCGTAGCGCGTCCGCTTCTCCCTTGGGGCGGTAGACCTCGGCGTCGCCCTGGAAGTGCCCGAGGTAGCGGTCGGTCTTGACCTCGATCAGGGTCGGGCCGCCGCCGGAGCGTGCGCGCCCGATCGCCTCACCCGCCGCCTCGAACACCTCGACCGGGTCGTTGTGGCCGACGTCGACGCCGGGCATCCCGTAGGCGCTCGCCCGGGAGGCGTTGGAGCTGACCGCGGTCGATCTCTCCTTGGGGACCGAGATCGCCCAATGGTTGTCCTCGCAGATGAAGACGACCGGCAGTTGCCAGAGGCCGGCCAGGTTCATCGATTCGTGGAAGGTGCCCTGGTTGGCGGCTCCCTCGCCGAGGAAGGCGACCGCGACCCAGTCCTTGCCGAGCTTCTTGGCGGCCAGCGCGGCGCCGACCGCGGGTGGCATGCTGGCGCCCTCGATGCCGCTGCAGCTGAACTTGTGGGCGGGATCGAAGAGGTGCATGTGGCCGCCCTTGCCGCGGCTCAGCCCGTCCGCCCTGCCGAAGATCTCGGCCGCCATCCGGTCCAGGGGCACCCCCTTGGCGATCGCGAAGTGATGGGGGCGGTGGGTTCCCACGAGGGTGTCGTCGTCACCAAGGTGGGCGCAGACGCCGACCGCGACCGCCTCCTGTCCGGCGGCGAGGTGCATCTCCCCGGGGACGGGGCCGGCGGCGATGTCGAAGGCCAGTCCGGCCTGGACGTCGGGCGGGAGCTTCTCCTCGAGGTAGATGGCGACCATCGATTCCTCGAAGTTCCGGATCACCATCATCGTCTCGTACATGGACAGCAATTGGTCGCTGGACGGATCCATCTCTTCCTTCCCTCCTGTTGGTCGGTGTCCGGGTTGTCGGCCACGCGAGCCAGACCGTAGG
>DASZUH010000083.1:0-12098 GCA_035547715.1 Solirubrobacterales bacterium | reverse complement strand
GGGGGCCGTGCCCACGTCCGCGGCCGGCGGGGTGCAGTCCGCTCCGGCCGTCCGAGTTGCGTCGCGGGGTCTGGCGGCGGCTCGGGACCGCTCCGGCCGTCCGAGGTGCGTCCCGGGCGTCTCGGGGCGGCCCTGGCAGGTTGTGGCCGCCACGAGACGCCCGGGACGTGGGGGTTCCGTGGGGAAGGGGACACAGGGACGGGAGGAGGTGCGGGCTTCCGTCACGGTTCCGCGAGGAACGTCACGGGTCCACATCAGGGGGCGGGACGTTCGTGCAGTTGTGCCCCCTATAGGGGGTCAAAGTGCACGGACGTCGTGGGCGGTGATGTGGAGGTGGGACGGGACCGTGACGTTCCATGGGTCTTCGTCACGGACTCCGGATCTTCGTGGCGGATCATGCGCTTCTCCCCGGCACGTCCCGCACGTCCGCCCGGCGCTCGTCACGAACCCTCGATCACTCCCCATGGACCCGGCCGTCCCGGCCGCGGCCACGGCCTGCCAGGGCCGTGGACGGGACGGCCGCGTCCCTTTCCCGGCGGGGCGGCGGTTGCACCGCGATCGGGCACCAGGGGCCCGTGACCTCGCCTTGAGAGACTGAGACTCGATGTCATCCGGGACGGAGATCCGCCGCAGGCTGGTGCTCGCGATCTGCTGCATGAGCATGCTGATCGTCGGCCTCGACGTGACGATCCTGAACGTCGCGCTGCCCTCGATCCAGCACGACTTCCACGCCTCGGTCTCCGGCGCGCAGTGGACGATCGATGCCTACACGCTGGTGATCGCCTGCCTGCTGATGCTGTCGGGGTCGATGGGCGACCGGCTCGGCCGGCGGCGGACCTTCCAGGTCGGGCTCGCGGCGTTCACGCTCGGCTCGGGCCTCTGCAGCATCGCCCCCGGCCTCGGCTGGCTGATCGCCTTCCGCATGCTGCAGGCGGTCGGCGGCAGCATGCTGAACCCGGTCGCGATGTCGATCGTCACCAACGTCTTCACCGAGCCGCGCGAACGCGCCCGGGCGATCGGCTGGTGGGGCGGCGTCGCCGGCGTCAGCATCGCCGCCGGCCCGCTCGTCGGCGGCGTGCTCGTGCAGGCGATCGACTGGCGCGCGGTCTTCTGGGTGAACATTCCGGTCGGGCTCGCGGCGATCGCCCTCACCCACAGGTTCGTCCCCGAATCGAAGGCACCGCACCCGCGCCGGATCGACCCGGTCGGCCAGGTGCTGATGATCATCACCCTCGGCCTGCTGGTCTTCGGCATCATCGAGGCGCCGAACCACGGCTGGGGATCGAGCCTCATCCTCGCCTGCTTCGCCGGCTCGCTGTTCACCGGGCTGCTGCTGCTCTTCTTCGAGGCGCGCCACCCCGAGCCGCTGATCGACCTCCGCTTCTTCCGCTCGCCGCCGTTCACCGGCGCCGCCGTCGTCTCGATCTGCGCCTTCCTCGCGATGGGCGGCTTCCTCTTCCTCAACACGCTCTTCCTCCAGGACGTGCGCGGCTACTCGCCCCTCCATGCGGGCGTCGCGCTGCTGCCGATGGCGGCGCTGATGATGTTCTTCTCGCCGCTGTCGGGACGGATCGTCGGCCACCACGGCCCGCGCCTCTCGCTGACGGTCGGCGGCACCGCCGTGCTGGCGTCCGGGCTGGTCGCCGCGATCCCGACCGGCGAACCGGGCGACGTCCGCCTCATCGTCGCCTACGCGCTGATCGGCACCGGCCTCGGCTGGGTCAACGCGGCGATCACCAACACCGCGGTGGCGGGGATGCCGCGCGAGCAGGCGGGCGTGGCCGCCGCGGTCGCCTCGACGACCAGGCAGCTCGGCTCGGCCCTCGGCGTGGCGATCATCGGGTCGGTGATCGCCGACCACGTGACCAGCATCGCCGCGGGTCCCGCGTTCACCACGGCGTCCCGGATCAGCTGGGCGATCATCGCCCTCTGCGGACTGGTGATGGTGAGCGTCGGCGCGGTGACGACCGGCGAATGGGGGCGGCGGCAGGCGAAGGCCAACGCCGCGCGGATGGAGGCGACGATCGCCCGGCCTGAGGAGGACCGCGCCCCCGCGCTCAGCTGACGCGGCGCGGGGGCGGGTCACCTCGCCTGGAGCGAGAGCGCCTCCCTTTCGGTACTTCTCTTATCTGGCGCTTTTTTTCGCTGCTTTGGCTTTGCCGCTTTTCGCTTTCGAAGTCGATTTCGATTTCGCGGCGGCTTTCGGTTTGGCTTTCGCTTTCGCCGTTTTCGCTTTGGCCGCGGCTTTCGGTTTCGCTTTGGCTTTGGCTTTCGGTTTCGCTTTCGACGCGGTTTTCGCTTTGGCCGTGGCTTTGCCGGCTTTGGCGGTTTTTTTCACCGCTTTTTTCGTGGCTTTGGCCGTTTTGGCGCTCGCTTTGGCCGTCGTTTTGGCCGCTTTTTTCACGGCTTTCGTGGCTTTTTTCGCGCCGGCTTTGGCGGTTTTTTTCGCCGTTTTGGCACTGGCTTTTGCGTCTTTTTTCGCCCCGGTCGCCGCCGCTTTTTTCGCTGCGGTTTTCCGGGTGGGTTTGGTTACTTTTGGCATACCTCGCTCCTTCGAGTCTCCGGGGGCGTGGCGCACCGTACCCTCTCGACCGGCGGAATTGGCTCCCCGAGCCAGTTTGGCGTGATCTGCCCGCCGGCTCGAAGACTTCGCCGGCCATAGGATCCACGGGCCGTGCCGACGCTCACCGTCCCTTCTCGCTTCAACGGACCGCCGACCAGCGGCAACGGCGGATACGCCTGCGGGGTCGTCGCGGAGCGTTTCGAGGGAGCCTATGCGGTGTCGCTGCGACGGCCCGTGCCGCTCGACCAGCCACTCGACCTCGAGCCCGCAAACGGCATGGGAAGCGGGATCGCGGGCGATGAGGCGAGTTCGGCGGCACTCCGCGTGAGCGCCGCCGGCGAGCTGATCGCCGAGGCGCTCGCCGTCGCTCCGCTCGCGCCGTGGTCGGCGCCGGCGGTCGATCTCGAGGCGGCGCGCGAGGCGATGTCGCGCTTCGTCCCGCCGGCGAGCGGCTTCTTCGATCGGTGCTTCGTCTGCGGTCGCGAACGTCACGACGGCTTCTGCGTCTTCCCCGGCCCGGTCGCCGACGGCGACCTCGTCGCCTCGACCTGGACGCCGCCGAGTTGGGCGGCCGACGACGACGGCGCCGTCCGCCCCGAGTTCGTCTGGGCGGTGCTCGACTGCCCCGGTTACTTCGCCCTTCACGGCGTCGACGGGACGCTCGCCTTCCTCGCCCGCCAGCAGTCGACGTTGATCGCGGCGCCGCGCGTCGGCGTCGAGTACGTCGTGGTCGGCGCGCCGCTCGAGCGATCGGGCCGGAAAGGGCGCGCGGCAACCGCGATCCTCGACGCCGACGGCGCGGTCCTCGCGCACTCCGAGCAGCTCGTGATCGAGCCGCGCCCCGGCTGATGTCACATCTCAGGGATTGACTTCGTCTCCTTCGTGGAGAACCTACGAGAGGAGACCTCATGTCCCAGGGACATCCCGCCGATCGAATGCAGCTCATGGCGATCGCGCCGCGCCGGCTCGGCGCGCTGCAGCGCTTCGGCGCGGTCGAGCTCGACCCGACGATCGCGCACCTGGTCGAGGTGCGTGCCTCGCAGTTGAACGGCTGCGCCTTCTGCCTCGACATGCACTGGAAGGAGGCGCGCGCCGCGGGCGAGGCCGAGGCGCGGCTCTACCTGCTCGACGCCTGGCGCGAGAGCCCCGGCTACGACGAGCGCGAGCGGGCCGCGTTGGCGCTGACCGAGGCGATGACGGTGCTGGAGCGGGGCGGCGTGCCGGACGCGGTCTGGGACGAGGCGGCGGCCCGCTTCGGCGAGGAGGAGCTCGGCCTGCTCGTGATCAAGATCGCCGCGATCAACACCTGGAACCGGCTGCAGGTGGCGACCAAGGCCGCGCCGGGGCACCACGAGGCCGGCGACCTCGGGCGGGCCGCCGCGTGACCACGGTCGCGGTCGTCGGCGGCACCGGCACGATCGGGGCGCCGGTCGTCGCCGCCCTGCTCGCGCGCGGGGCCGACGTCCGCGTCCTCACCCGCGGCACGACGGGGTTCGCGGCCGGCGCCGAGCACCGGCGCGTCGACCTGACCTCCGGCGCCGGCCTCGGTGCGGCGCTGTCCGGCGCCGACGCCGTGGTCGACGCAGCCAACTCGACCCGCCGGTCGAGGCAGACGATCGTCGCGGGCACGCGGCGGCTGCTCGCGGCCGAGGCCGCGGCCGGGGTCGGCCACCACTTGACGATCTCGATCGTCGGCATCGAGCAGGTCCCCTCCCGCTACTACCGCGACAAGCTCGCCCAGGAGGCGGCGGTCGAGGCCGGGTCCGTGCCGTGGTCGATCCTCCGCGCCACCCAGTTCCACCAGCTGCTCGACCTGGCCTTCGGCCACGCGGCGCGCTTCGGCGTCCGGCCGACCGGCGCGGGCAGGCTGCAGCCGATCGACCCGCGCGTCGTCGCCGAGCGCCTCGCCGACGCCGCCCTCGGGCCGCCCGCCGGCCGACTGCCCGACGTCGCCGGGCCGCGGATCGCGACGATCGGCGAGCTCGGCCGCGCCTGGGCGGTGGCGCGCGGCCGACGTCGCGTCCCCCTCCGCGTCCCGTCCTGGGGCAAGGCCGGCAAGGCGCTCGCCGCGGGCGCCCTCTGCGCGCCCGACGGGGCGGCGGGAGGCGAGGACTTCGAGGAGTGGCTGCGCCATGGGTGAGCCGCGCGAGGACGGTGCGACGGCGGCGCCCGGGGCCGAGCTCGCCGCCGAGTTCGAGGCGCTTCGCCCGCAACTGACCCGGGTCGCCTACGGGATGCTCGGCAGCCTCGCCGAAGCCGAGGACATCGTCCAGGAGGCCTGGCTGCGGCTCGGCCGCGTCGACCGCGGCGAGATCGGGACCCTGCGCGCCTGGCTCACCACCGTGGTCGGTCGGCTCGCGCTCGACGCGCTCGGCAGCGCCCGCGCCCGTCGCGAGAGCTACGTCGGCGAGTGGCTGCCCGAGCCGCTGGTCGAGGACGAGGGCGACGACCCCACCCTCGACGAGGCCGTCTCGACCGCCCTCCTCCTCGTCCTCGAGCGCCTCTCCCCCGCCGAGCGCACCGCCTTCCTCCTCCACGACGTCTTCGACCTCCCCTTCGAGAAGGTCGCCGAGATCGTCGGCCGCTCCCCCGCCGCGGTGCGGCAACTGGCGTCGCGGGCGCGCGCCCACGTCGAGGCGGGCAAGCCGCGCTTCCCGGCCGGCGCCGAGGAGGAGCGGCGGATCGTGACCGCGTTCGCCCGCGCCTGGCAGGAGGGCGACCACGAGACCCTGCTCGGCATCCTCGACCCGGACGCGGTGCTGCGCGCCGACGGCGGCGGCAAGGTCAACGCGGCGGGCAAGCCGCTCTTCGGCGCCGAGCGGATCGCCCGCGCGCTGCTCGGCCTGCGCCGCGCAGCCGAGCGCCAGGGCCGCGAGCGGGCCGGGCGCCTCGCCCGCGTCAACGGCGCCACCGGCCTCGTGATCGTCGAGGCGGAGGCGACGAGCGTCGTCTCGCTGACGATCGACGCCGGACGGATCACCGCCGTCGACATCGTCCGCAACCCGGAGAAGCTGCGCGGCACGCGAAAGCTTTAGCCTGGCGCCGATGAAAGAGACGATCGGCTTCATCGGCCTCGGCGTGATGGGCGCGCCGATGGCGCGGAACCTGCTCGACGCCGGCCACGAGGTGGTGGCCTGGAACCGGAGCCCGGGGCCGCTCGAGGAGCTGACCGCGGCGGGCGCACGGGCGGGCGAGGACCCGGCGGCGGTGGCGCGCGAGGCCGACATCGTGATCTCGATCGTCAAGGACGACGCCGCGGTGCGCGAGGTCCTCGGCGGCCCGGACGGGGCGATCGCCGCCGCCCGCCCCGGGTCACTCGTCGTCGACATGAGCACCGTCTCCCCCGCCGTCGCGCGGGATCTGGCCGCGGAGGCGGCGGCGCGCGAGGTCGCCTTCCTCGACGCCCCGGTCTCCGGCGGCGACGTCGGCGCCCGCGAGGGGACGCTCTCGATCATGGTCGGCGGCGCCTCCGCCGACGTCGAGCGCGCCCGGCCCGTCTTCGAGGTGCTCGGCTCGCGCGTCACCCACGTCGGCGCGGCGGGCGCCGGCCAGGTGGCGAAGGCCTGCAACCAGGTTCTCGTCGCGGTCATCTTCGGCGGGCTGGCCGAGGCGCTGGTGCTCGGCTCGAAGCTCGGCGTCGACCCCGCCGCGGTGCTCGACGCGGTCGGCGGCGGCATGGCCGCGAACCGGATCATGGAGATGCGCCGGCGCAACTTCCTCGAGCACGACTTCGCCCCCGGCTTCAAAGTCGACCTCCACCACAAGGACCTGGAGATCGCGCTCGGCGCGAGCGGCGAAGTCGACGCCCCGCTGCCGCTGACGGCCGAGGTCCAGCAGATGTTCCGCCAGCTCCGCGCCGCGGGTTTCGGCGAAGAGGATGACTCCGCCCTGCTCCGCGTCGCCGAGCAGCGGGCGAACCACCACCTCGGCGACTGAGCTCGTCCCCGGGTTTCCCTTGCACTTTTTTGCTCAGGCTTCACAATGTGCATGTGGTGAGAGGCGCGGGCACCGGGGGGCTGTTCGCGGCGGGTCGACGCCGGGGAGCGCGGCCGGCCGTCGCGTTGCTGATCGCCGCCGTGATGACGGTGGGCGTCGTCGCCTGCGGCGGTGGCGGCTCCTCGACCGAATCGGGCTCGAAGCCGACGACGCTCGACGTCACCTTCGCCGCCTTCCCCGACTACATGGACCCGGCCCTCTCCTACTCGGTCGAAGGCTGGACCTCGATGTGGGAGACCTACGTCCCGCTGCTCACCTATCGGCACGCCTCCGGCGCCGCGGGCGCGCAGCTGATCCCCGGGCTGGCGCGGGCGATGCCGAAGATCACCGACGGTGGCAAGACCTACACGCTCTACCTGCGTAAGGGCCTGCGGTACTCCGACGGCACGCCGGTGCGCGCCTCCGACTTCGGCGCGACGATCGAACGGGCGCTGGCGATGAGCTCGCCGGGCACCTCCTTCTACACCGACATCGTCGGCGCCGAAAGGTTCGCCGCAACGAAGAAGGGACACATCGCCGGGATCGAAGCCGACGACGCGAGCGGCCGCATCGTCATCCACCTGGTCGCGCCGCGCGGCACCTTCTCCAACGAGCTGGCGATGCTCTTCGCGGCGCCGCTCCCCGCCGGCACCAGGCGGAAGGACCTCTCCGGCGACCCGCCGCCCGGCACCGGCCCCTACGAGATCGTCGCCTCGCAGCCCGGGCGCGGCTGGGAATACCGTCGCAACCCGGAATGGGCGACGCGCAACGGCCGCCTGCTGCCGCAGATCCCCGCCGGCCACTACGACTCGATCGACGTGAAGGTGATCGCCAACCCGGAGACGGCCGTGAACGACGTCGAGGCGGGCAAGCTCGACTGGATGGAGGAGCCGCCGCCGCCCGACCGCATCGCCGAACTGCGCGAACGCTTCGAAGGCAGGCAGCTTCTGGTCACGCCGCAGATCGATCTCTACTACTTCTGGATGAACGTCAACAAGGCGCCGTTCGACGACCTGCGGGTGCGGCGCGCGGTGAACTACGCGATCGACCCGGCGGCGCTGGAGCGGATCTACGCCGGGACGATGCGCCCGCTGCAGCAGATCCTGCCGCCCGCGATGCCCGGTCACGAGACCTACACGCCCTACCCGCACGACATGCGGAAGGCAAAGGAACTGATCGCCGCCGCCGACCCGAAGCAGCGGAAGATCACCGTCTTCGGCAACGACTACGGCGCCAACAAACAGGCGGCCGAGTACTACGAAGGCGTGCTGCGCGAACTCGGCTTCGAACCGACGCTGAAGCTCGTCGCCGCGCCCAACTACACGACCGTGATCGGCAACGAATCGACCCAGAACCTCGATACGGGCTGGGCCAACTGGTACATCGACTACCCCCATCCCAACGACTATTTCGCGCCGCAGCTCTCCGGCGCCGGCATCGCGCCGACCCTCGACAGCAACTACTCGCGCTTCTCCGACCCGACGATCAACCGGAAGATCGCCGCGCTCGACCGTGAACCGCTCGGGCCCAAGCAGGAAGCGGCGTACGCGCGACTCGACAAGGAAGTGATGGCGCAGGCGCCGTGGGCGCCGTTCGGCTCGGTGACGATGATGACCTTCGTGGCGAGCGGCATCGACCTCTCGAAGCTGGTCGTCAGCCCGGTCTACGGCCAGGACATCGCCACCTTCGCGCCGCGCTGAGGGGCGCGGCGGGCGCGGTCACCAGCGCGAGGTCAGGACCTTCTTGCGGGTGTAGAACTCGACCGCGTCGGTGCCGTTGGCGTGCAGGTCACCGTCGATCGAGTCCTTCCAGCCGGAGAAGGGGAACCAGGCGATCGGCGCGGCGACGCCGATGTTGACGCCGACCATGCCCGCCTCGACGCCGCGGCGGTAGGTGCGGGCGGCACCGCCCGAGGTGGTGAAGATCACCGAGGCGTTGCCGTAGCGGGAGGCATTGACGCGCTCGATCGCGGCGTCGAGGTCGGGGGCGCGCAGCACGGTCAGGACCGGGCCGAAGAGCTCCTCCCGCGCGGCGGGGGCGTCGGCGGGGACGTGGTCGAGGATCGTCGGGCCGAGGTTGGCGCCGCCGGCACCCGCGCCGGCCTCGCGGCCGTCGAGCACGGCCTCGGCGCCTTCGCCGAGCGCCCGCTCGATCTCCCCGGCGACCCGCTCGCGCGAATCGCTCGAGACCAGCGGGCAGACGTCGGTGGACTCCTCGGCGCCGGCGCCGAGGGTGAGCGCGCGGCTCGCCTCGACCACGGTCCGGAGGCTTGCGTCCTGCTCGGTCTCGTCGCCGACCAGCACCAGGAGCGAGCCGGCCAGGCAGCGCTGGCCGGCGGCGCCGAAGGCCGAGGAGGTGACGCCGGCGGCGAGCACCGCCGGGTCGGCGTCGGGCATCGCGACCATCGCGTTCTTGGCGCCGCCGAGGGCCTGGGCGCGCTTGCCGCGCGCGGCCGCGCGCGAGGCGACGTGGCGCGCCGTCTTCGCCGAGCCGACGAAGGAGATCGCGTCGACGTCGGCGGAGTCGATCAGCGCGTTGACCGCGTCGTGGGCGCCGTGGACGAGGTTGACGACGCCGGGCGGGAAGATCTCGTGCTCCTCGATCAGCTCGAAGATGCGGACCGAGGGCAGCGGGTCCTGCTCGGAGGGCTTCAGCACGAAGGTGTTGCCGCAGGCGACCGCGAAGGGCAGGAACCAGAGCGGGATCATCGCCGGGAAGTTGAACGGGGTGATCGCGCCGACCACGCCGACCGGCTGGCGGACCATCTCGACGTCGACGCCGCGGGCCACGCCTTCGAGGTTCTCGCCCTTCAGCAGGTGCGGGATCGCGATCGCCGCCTCGATCGACTCGATCCCCCGCCCGACCTCGCCGGCGGCGTCGTCCGTCGTCTTGCCCATGTCGCGGGTGACGAGCGCGGCGAGCTCGCCGCGGTGGGCGTCGAGGACCTCGTGCAGCGCCATCAGGTGGCGGGCGCGGACCTGCGGCGGCACCTCGCGCCACTCGCGCTGGGCGGCCTTGGCGGCGGCCGCGGCGGCGTCGACCGCGGCGGCGTCGGAGAGCGGCACGTTGGCGATGACCTCGCCGGTGGCGGGATCGCGATCGACGAGCGTCTCCGCCGCGTCGACCTCGACCCAGCGGCCGGCGACGTGGTTACGGAGCGTGGTCACGGCAGGGGCGTCCAGCGTCGTGTCAGACATGCTCGACAGTGTGACAAGGGCGCTCGGCCGGCGGCAAGAGCCGCAGCGGCACAAGTCGGCCCCGGGCGTTGTCCGCCCAGGGTGAGCGAGTCGTCGCCCACCGGCAGATCGTCGCCGGCGGCGGGCGCCGGCTAGCTGTGGACGATGAAGACGCTGCGCTTGCTGTGCTGGGCGACGGCGCCGGAGACGCTGCCCAGCAGCACGTGTTTGACGCCCGAGAGGCCGCGCGAGCCGAGCGCGATCAGGGCCGCGTCGTGCTCCTCGGCGGCGTCGACGATCTTGCTCCAGACCGGGCCGCCTTCGGCGATCGCGATGCTCGGGTCGAGGCCGAGGCCGCGGGCCCGCTCGGCGCCTTTCTCGGCGGTCGCGGTGGCGCTTTTGCGCGCCGAGTCGACCAGCAGCTCCATCGTCTCCGGCTCGATCGGCACGCCGGCGGTGCCGATGAAGGGCACCCGGTCGAGCTCCTCGGTGACGACCAGGATCACGACCTTGCGGCCGCCGAACTCGGCCGCGACCTTGTCGATCGCGCCATCGGCACAGGCCGAGCCGTCGTAGGCGATGAGGATCGGGGCGTCGTCGGCCATCGACGGGGGAATCTAGACGAAAGGGATCGCCTGGTGCTTCCGAGCTTCTCTGCCATATATGGCAGAGAAGCTCGGAAGCACACTCGGGGGTCAGGTTGTCGCAGCGTCCAGCCGGCGCAGCTCGTCCTCGTAGGAGACGGCGAAGCGGCGCAGCTGGCCGCTGGTCTCGACCGCGTAGCTGCCCATCCGCACCAGCGGCGGCGAGTAGGCGTGGATCGTCACCGCGGGCCCCTCCCCCGCGTGCAGCACGCGATGGATATCGGAGGCACCGAAGCTGAAAGACGAGCCCGCGCCCGCGACCCGCGCGATCGGCGAGTCGACCGGCCGCCCCAGCACCAGCCGCTCCTCGCGCACGGCCCCCGCGGCGACGGCGACCGCGCCGGCCGAGAGGTCGTGGTCGTGAAAGCCGGTGTCGTGGTCACGCGACCAGCAGAGCAGCCACACGTCGAGGTGCTCGTCGCGGATCAACTCCGCGTAGGTCCGGTGCTCCGGATCGTGGGAGACGTGTTCCGACCAGAGCTCCTGACGCGCGGCGATCTGGATGGCGACGGCCACCAGCTCGTCTTCGGTGAGGTCACGGCCGTACGGCCGCACGATGTCCTCGTAGTGCTCGTTCACGCGAGGGCTCCTTTCGGGTGTTGGTTGAGAAGGCGGGCGGGGTTGGTCGCCAGGAGGGCGACGCGAAGGTCGGGGTCGGGCCAGACGGGGGCCGGGTCGACGACGGGGCGGTCGGAGCCGAAGACGAGCTGGGACGCGCCGACGGCCTCGGTCATCGCGGCCAGCATGCGCGGGCCGTAGGAGGAGGTGTCGTAGAAGACGAGCGGGTCGGGCGGCGGGACCGGCGAGCCGCTGCGGGCGGCGTAGCGCTCGAGCTGCAGCGGGGCGCCGCCGGCGAGCATCGCGAAGAGGACGCGCAGGCGCGGATGGGCGGCGCGGCCCGCGTGTAGAAAGGCGAACCAGGCGGCCTGCATCTGGGCGACGTAGTCGGTGAGTGCGGGCCACCAGACCGGCGGCGGCGTCGCGCCGGCGACCGGGGCCGGGCGGCCCGTGGCGGGCCAGCCGACCGGACCCGGGTGGACGAAGAGCGGCGCGTCGCGGGCTTCGAGGCGGGCCAGCAGCGGGGCGACCGCGGCAAGCGAGTCGAGGTCGGCGAGCGCGGGCGCGGGCAGGGTGATGCCGACGCGGCCGCGGTCGAGGGCGACGTCGACCTCGGCCGGGTCGGGCGCCTCGAGCTGGACCGCGCCCCACCCGGCGAACTCGGACGGGAGGTCGTCGAGACCCTGGTGGTGGGCCTCGATCAGCTCCAGCGCCTCCTCGCCGGGGAGCGACTCGATCCCGAGCGCGGTCGAGAGGGCGACGACCGCCCGGTCCACCCCGTCGTCGGCGAGCGCGGCGGCGCGCCCGATGACGTCGGTGGCCTCGAAGGCAAGGACGCTGTCGGGCTCGGCGGCGAGGCGGAAGGTCCAGCCGTCGCGACGGCGGATCAACCTCGGCGCCTCACTGCGCCGCGCGAGCGCCGCGACCAGCGGCTCGCCGAGCAGGTGCTGGTGAACGTCGAAGGTCTCGCGGACGTCGAAGGTCTCAGGCATTGTTGGCTAAGTTTATCAAGAAGCTCGATTTATGACCACGGCCACGGGCACGGGTCGGCGCCGGCGGCGGGCGGCCGTCGGGGCGGGGTGGCCGTCCGAGGTGGGTCGCGGGGGTCTCGCGCGACTCGTGGCCGTGGCGGCCGTCCGAGTTGCGTCCCGGGCGTCTCGTGGCGGCCCTGGCAGGTTGTGG
>DASZUH010000082.1:0-3098 GCA_035547715.1 Solirubrobacterales bacterium | reverse complement strand
GAAGATCCGGAGTCTGTGACGAAGACCCATGGAACGTCACGATTCGTCCCGTTTCCCCCGGGCGTTCGGGGCCTCCGTTCGCTGTTTGTACCCCTATGCGGTACAAACAGCGAACGGAGGCCCCGGACGCCCGGGGAAGACAGGACGAATCGTGACGTTCCATGGGTCTTCGTCACAGACTCCGGATCTTCGTGGCGGATCATGCGCTTCTCCCCGCCACGACCCGCACGTCCGCCCGGCGCACGTCACGCACCCTCGCACCTCTTCCCGCGGACCCGGCCATCTCGGTGGCGGCCACAACCTGCCAGGGCCGCCACCGAGAAGGCCGGGCGCAACTCGGACGGCCGCCCCCGCCCCGCCCCCGGGCGCTGGCTTGAAACGGCCGAACCCTCCCCTAAGCGAAGACCACGATCGCCAGGTTGACCAGGACCGCGATCGGGGTGCCGATCACGGCCAGGTCGCGAAAGAGCTTGGCGAAGCCGCCGCGGTAGCGGACGCTCTCCATCAGCAGCTGACCGACGACGTTCGCCATGTTGACGAGGGCGGTGGCGATCGCGACGCCGATCGCGACGGCGCGCCAGCCGGCCGCGGTGCCGCCGCCGGTGGCGACCGCGGCGAGGATGATCACGACGATCGTGCCGACGACGCCGAGGATCATCCCGGCCAGGTCGCCGCGGGTGAGGCCGGGCAGGTAGGCCGAGTCGACCTCGCGGCCCGCATCGTTGTTCGACCGGCCCGCACTCGAGCTGTCGGTGGCGACGACGTGCAGGTTGCCGTCCGGCCCGCCGTCGACGACGACCAGCTTCAACGGGGGCTCGAGCGAGTCCTCGGCGTGCTTCCAGAGGCCACCCTCGTACCAGTCCCCCTCGTCGTCGGCGTGGGCGAAGATCACGACCTCGTCGGCCGGCCGCGCCAGGAGCGCGTCCTGGGCCGCCTGGACCGGGTCGGGATCGCCGACTTCGAAGGTCACGTCCTCGAGGCCCGCGGCGCGCGCCCTGGCGACCGCCTCGTCGAGGCGTTCCTTGGCCTCCACCCGCGGCTCGTCGATGTCGCCGAGCGTGTGGTGGAGCGGGTTGATCTCGACCGCCGGGGCGACGAGGCGGACCTCGGTCCTCGCCCCGCCGTTCCCGTCGTCGCCGACCTCGCGCTTCAGCGCGTCGATCGACTCCGGCGACCCGAAGGCCGGCGTGACTATCGCGATCAGACTGCGGTCGGCCATCCTCAGATCACTCCTTTGCGGTCACTGGCTCTCGTCCGGCGGGATCGCCTCGTCGGGCTCGCCGTACTCGTCCGGATCCTGCGGCTCCTCCGGCTGCGCGAGGCCGTCGGGGAAGCGGTGTTCGTCGCCGTGTTCGGCGATGTCCTCGAGGTCCTGCTCGGCCAGCTCGAAGCCCTCCGACTCACCCTCGCCGGCCTCGACCAGCGGCGCTTCGGCCGGGTCGTCGGTGTCGGCGGGCACGCTGCCGCCGATCGCGGCGGCTTCGCGGGCGGCCTCGTTCTCTTCGTCCTCGATGAAGTCCTCGTCCCTCTCGTCGGGGGCTGCGTTCACGAAACGGCTCCAGTCTCCGAGCCCTGCTCGGTCGAATTGCTGTTGGACGCGACGCTCGGCGGGGCGGGCGCCTGCGCGATCGGGTCAGCATAGGCGTCGTCGCCGGCGCCCGAGCGGCCGATCAGCCAACCGACCAGACCGCCGATCGCGGCCCCGACCGCGAGCAGCGTCACCGAGCGCAGCGGCTTGCGCTCGAGTCTCGAGAAGGTGCCGTGGGCAGTGTGCTTCGCGGTCGTCTTGACCGCCTGACGAGCAAGTTTCGTTTTGACTGACATGCCGACAAGTTACCCGCGTCCGGCGCCTCGATAACCGGGACGCGGCCGGCTCGGGGTGACGCCGCCGGGCTCAGTCGAAGGAGCGCTTCAGGTAGGCGGCGTTCGCCGGCGCGAACCCCTCCCAGTCGTTGTTCAGGTAGACGAAGACGGCCCGCCGCGCGCGCCAGGCGGAGATCCGCCGGCGCCAGCCGTCGAGCTCGGCCTCGGAGTAGTTGCCGCGCCGGCCGCGGGCGCCGTAGTGGAGGCGCAGGTAGGCGAGCGGGCCGAGCGGCTTGGCCTCCGGGAGCTGGCGGCGGGCGTCGTCGCCGATCACCAGGGAGGCGCCGTGGGACTCGAGCAGCCGGCGGACCGGCGCCGTGAACCAGCTCGGGTGGCGGAACTCGAAGCAGTGCCGGGCGGGCGGCAGCGCCGCGAGGAAGCCGCCGAGGGCGGCGTCGTCGCGCTCGAAGGTTTCCGGCAGCTGCCAGAGAACGGGTCCGAGGCGGCCGGCGGCGCGCAGCGGCTCGAGCGGCTCCCAGAAGCGCTTCAGCCCGGTGTCGGTGTCGGCGAGGCGGCGGATGTGGGTGAGATAACGACTGCCCTTGACGGCGAAGCTGAAGCCGTCGGGCGTCTGCTCGACCCAGGCCTCGACCGTCCGCTCCCGCGGCAGCCGGTAGAAGGTCGCGTTGACCTCGACCGTGTCGAAGACCTCGGCGTAGCGCTCGAGCCAGCGCCGCTGCGGCACGCCCTCGTAGAGGCCCTCGCGCCAGTCACGGTAACTCCAGCCCGAGCAGCCGATCCGCACGGGCTCCACGGCTCAGCCGTCCCGGGTGCCGCGGAAGGGCGCGGCGACGTCCTCGTCGGGATGCGCGACGGCGACCGCTTCCATCTGCGCGGCGATCGCCGCTCCGATTATCGCCATGGCCTTTATCGTCACAGTTTCGTCTGTCTTCTCCACATGACTGGTATATCGAGACCACATGACGACCGGTAAATCGAGACGGTCTTGCCGGTGGGTGAAAAAGGCGTATCACCGGTGTGAAGATTCGGCTCGAAAAGTCGGGTTGCGGGCGAGGCGGTCGGGCGTTGGGATGGCGAACCTATGCCGACGGAAGACCACTCCCACGAACGCCAGACGATCGACCAGAACCTTGTCCGGGCGCTCGCCCACCCGATGCGGGTGCGGATCCTCGAAGCCCTGCAGGGCCGGACCGCCAGCCCGACCGAACTGGCGCGCGAATTCATGGAGAGCCTCGGCGTGGTGTCCTACCACGCCAATGCCCTGATCGAGGTCG
>DASZUH010000081.1:0-7908 GCA_035547715.1 Solirubrobacterales bacterium | reverse complement strand
ACCGGCGGCTTCGTCCTCAGCGGCGACCGCGCCGAGCTCGAGGCGCTCGGCGCCCTCGTGATCGGCGCGGTCGGCGGCACCACGATCGAGCTCGCCGCCGGCGACCGCAGCCTGATCGTCGGCGTCACCGACGCCACCGAGGCCTGGCGCTCGCTCGACGCAAGTGCCGAATCGGCCGCCGAGCCTCCCGCGGACGCTTAGGTCGTTCGGCTCCACGGCCGGGCGGCGGCCGGGACGTGAGGGGTTCGGCGGGGAGTGGTCACAGGGACGGGAGGAAGTGCGGGCTTCCGTGACGGTTCCGCGAGGAACGTCACGGGTTCACATCGGGCGGAGGGCGTTCGTGCACTTGTCCCCGTCATGAGGGGGACAGGTGACCAGCCGTCGTGGGGGTGATGTGGAGGCGGGACAGGACCGTGACGTTCCATGGGTCTTCGTCACGGAACCTGCGCCGACGGCCTTCCCGGGGAGACCGACGGGCGGTCCGTCACGGTTCCTCATGCCTTCGGGCACCTTCGCCGGGGGTCGGGATGGTGCGTTCGTCGCTTGACCACCATAGGCGTACAAGCGACGAACGCACCCGGATGAGGTATGAGGAAGTGGGGAGGGACCGTGACGTTCCATGGGCCTTCGTCACAGACCACTCGCCTTCGTGGCGGATCATGCGCTCCTTCCCGGCGATACGTGCACGTCCGCCCGGCACACGTCACGAACCCTCATCACTCCCCGCACACCCGGCCGTCCCGGCCACGGCCACAGCCCGCCAGGGCCGTGGACGGGACGGCCGCGTCCCGTGCCGCTCCGGGCGCCAGCTTCAGCCGCCCCCGTCCCTGGAATCGACCACAAACACGAGGATTTTTTTGCACAGTAGAACTTTATTAGGTAGGGTCGATCCCGGGAGGTAATCGACGACCGGGGAGGGTCGGCCATGAGCGGGACGGAGCAGAGGATCTTTTGGCGAGCGACGATCGGGCTGTTGCTGGTGGCACTGGCGCTCTTCTTCGGTGCGCCGGCGGCCGGGGCGGCACCGCCGACCCCCGAAGAAGATCCCTTCTACCACTACACCGGCGGCAAACCGCTGAGCGAAATCGCACCCGGGACGGTGCTGAAGACGCGGACGCTGAGCTACCACGTGGTCGGCCTGCCGACCCCCGTGCCGGCGATCCAGCTGCTCTATCGCTCGACCTCGGAGCTCGGCGAACCGACCGTCAACGTCACCTCGGTGCTGAAACCGCTGCTGACGATCGGCACCCCGCAGGTCGTCTCCTACCAGTCCTTCTACGACTCGCTGAACCCGGTCGACGAGCCGTCCTACGCGATCAGCGGCGGCCTCACCCTGGGCGGCGTGATCCCCCAGGTCGAGTCGGCGCTGATCGGCCCCTCGCTGCTCGCCGACCGCACCGTCGTGATCACCGACACCGAGGGCCAGAACGCGGACTTCGCCGCCGGGCCCGAGTACGGGATCAACACGCTCGACGGGCTCAAGGCGGCGCTCGCCTCCGCGGCCACCGGCCTCTCCTCGACGAAGAAGATCGCGATGATCGGCTACTCGGGCGGCGCGATCGCCACCGAGTGGGCGGCCGAGCTGGCGCCGAGCTACGCGCCGACGGTCAACTCGAAGCTGGTCGGCGCCGCGATCGGCGGCGTCCTCGTCGACCCGGCCCACAACCTCCACTACGTCGACGGCAGCCTCAGCTGGGCCGGCGTGATGCCGATGGCGATCATCGGCGTCTCCCGCGCCTTCCACATCGACCTCACCCCCTACCTCTCCGAATACGGCAGATCGCTCTACGCGAAGATGGAAAAGGCCTCGATCGCCGAAGTCCTCGCGCAGTACCCGGGCCTCACCTGGACCCAGCTGGCGAAGCCCGAATACCCGACGCCGGAGTCGATCCCGGCCTACGTCCACGTCGTCAACCAGCTGATCATGGGAACGGGCGGCACGCCGACGACGCCGCTCCTCATCTCCCAGGGCGCGCTCGGGGAGCTCGAAGGGACGCCGGGGAACAAGCCGGGGATCGGCGAGGGCGACGGCGTGATGATCGCCGGCGACGTCCGCACCCTCGCGCGCGAGTACTGCGGCAGAGGCGACAAGGTCCAGTACACCCAGTACCCGCTCGGTCACATCGGCACGGCCGTGCCCTGGATCGCCGAAGCGATGATCTGGATGAACAACCGGTTCCTCGGCCTCCCCGCCCCGCAGGACTGCGCGAGCATCGAACCGGGCAACCCGCTCACGCCGATCAGCGAATAGCTTCCGCCTCGACCTGGGCGTTCCACTCGCGTTTGGCCTCGCGCCAGCCTTCGTCGGTGAGGGTGCGTTTCCAGTAGCCGGAGGCCGAGAGGGACTCGGCGGGGACGGCGCGGTCGACGACCAGGTGGCGGCGGGCGAGCCGCACCGAGGTGGCCTCGCCGTGGAGGAAGACCTGCGGCGTGCCGGGCGGGAAGTCGAGCGCGGCGATCGCCTCTGCGAGGAACTCGTCGGCGTCGCCGTGGAGCCAGTGGACCTCGAGGTCGCCGGGCGAGGCGAGCTCGACCTGCTCCTCGGCCCCGTGGACCTGGAGGAAGACGTGGACCGGGGAGCCCGCCGGCACCCGTGCGAGCGAGGCCGAGATCGCCGGGATGACGCTGGTGTCGCCGGCCATCAGGTGCCAGTCGGCGGTCGGGTCGGGGGCGTAGGCACCACCGGGGCCGCGCAGCCCGAGCGTGTCGCCGACCCGCGCCGCCGCCGCCCACGGACCGGCGACCCCCTCCTCGCCGTGGACGACGAAGTCGATCGTCAGCAGGCCGCGCCCGGCGTCCCACTCGCGCACCGTGTAGGTGCGGACCTTCGGCCGCTCGTCCGCCGGCGCGCCCGCGCGCGGGAACTGCAGCTTCACGTAGTGGTCGGTGAACTCGCCGATCTCGAACCCGGCCAGGCCCTCGCCGCCGAAGACGATCCGGGTGAGGACCGGGGTCAGCGGCTCGACCGATTCGACCCGCCCGGTCAGCAGCGGGCGGTTGCGGGCTTTGGTGGGAGGCGTGGCGGCGATGGCGTTAGGGGGACCTAAGACTGCGCGGACCCACCAAGGATTGCAGACCGCGATCGCGTGACGTGGTCGCGCAGCCGCTCGCGCGCCAGCTCGACGTCGCCGGCGGCCAGCGCGTCGATGATCGCCGCGTGCTCCGCCGTCACCACGGCGCGCTCGCGTTTCGCCACCACGTGGCTCGAGATGTAGCGGTGGACGCGGTCGTGCACCTCGTCGACCAGCTGCACCGTCATCGTCTCGGGCCCGGCGATGACGCGGTGGAAGCTGCGGTCGAGCTCGAACCAGGCGTCGCCCGGCTCCTCCTCGGCCAGCCGCGCGTTCAGGTCGCGCAGCTCGGCCAGCTCGTCCTCGCCGAGCGGCCCCCGCCGCGCCAGCCCGAGGTCCTCGAGCGCGGCGCGGATCTCGACCAGCTCGGCGACCTGGTCCGGGGTGACGTTGCGGACCACGAACTGGTGGTACGGGGTGGCGACGACGAGCGACTCGGCCTGCAGGCGGTTGAGCGCCTCGCGGATCGGGATGCGGCTGACGCCGAAGCGCTCGGCCAGCTCGACCTGGCTCAGCTGCGTCTCGTCGGCGAGCTCGCCGTGGATGATCTCGTCGCGGAGGCGCTCGTAGACGACGTCGGCGCGCGAGACCCGCGCGGGCCGCTTTCCCCGACCTGGGCGGCCCGCCACGCCCGTCTACTCCCCGGCGGGCTCCGGCAGCGGCGCCCCGGTGTGCTCGAGGATCGCCTCGACGAGCAGCGGCCACAGCTCTTCGGGCCGGTCGTGGCCCATGTCCTCGACCAGCAGCAGGCGGGCGCCGGGGACGAGCTCGGCGGTGCGTTCGCCGCCGTCGGGCGCGATCAGGGTGTCGTCGAGGCCGTGGACCACGAGCGTCGGCACCGCGAGCTCGCGCAGCCCGGCGGCGCGCGGGCCGGTGGCGAGGATCGCGGCGAGCTGGCGGCTCGCCCCCTGCGGGTAGAAGCAGCGGTCGTAGCTCGCGGCGGCGAGCGCCTCGGCGCGGGCGCGGCTGCCGTAGCGGCGCGAGGCCCAGGTCATCGCCTTGTCGGCGCTCACCTGGATGTAGGCGTCGCGCTCGGGCGGCGAGGGTTTGAGCAGCGCCGTCAGCGCCTCCGGCGTCGAGGTGCCGTACTCGGGCTCCCCGGTCGTCGACATCATCGAGATCAGCGTGAGCAGGCGGTCGGGGCGCTCGATCGCCATCTGCTGGGCGATCATCCCGCCCATCGAGACGCCGAGCACGTGGGCGCGCCCGATCCCGAGGTCATCGAGGATCGCGACGCAGTCGTCGACGATGTCGCTCAGCGTGTAGGGCGCGATCTCCAGCACGCGCTCGTCGTCGGCCGCCTCCGCCGCGGCGACCAGCGCGCCCAGGTCGACCTCGCGGTCGTCGAACTTGGTCGAGAACCCCGAGTCGCGGTTGTCGAACTCGATCACGAAGCGGCCGCCCGCGGCGAGCGCCGCGGAGAAGGCGCGGGGCCAGGCGATCAGCTGGCCGCCGTACCCCATCACGAGGAGGAGTGGCGGGTCGGTCGGCGAGCCGACGGTCTCGTAGTAGATCTCGACCCCGGCGGGCGTGGTGGCGGTCGGCACCGCGGAAAGATCTCACACGGCGGAGGCCGGGCGCTACGCTCGGGCGGGATCCGACGAGAGGAGCTGAAGTGCCGACGATCGAACCCGGTGACATCGACGAGGCGGCGGCCCCCAGCGGCGCGGGTTGCGCGGAGTGCATGGCGGACGGCGGCTGGTGGCTGCACCTGCGCCGCTGCGCGGCCTGCGGGCACATCGGCTGCTGCGACAACTCGCCCGAGCAGCACGCGACCAGCCATCAGCAGGCGACCGGCCACCAGGTGATCCAGAGCTTCGAGCCGGGCGAGGACTGGTTCTACGACTACCGCTCGGGCGAGTTCTTCGATGGCCCGGCGCTGGCGCCGCCCGACGCGCATCCGCTCGGCCAGGGAGTGCCCGGCCCGCAGGGCCGCGTCCCCGACGACTGGCAGTCGAAGCTCCACCCGTAGCCGGGCGCCTGACGACGGCGGAGCCGCGCTTGACCAGGGCCGCGAAGCGGTCCCGGCGGCGCGTCGCCCTCGGCGCGCATCTGGATCATCGCGCTCAGGCGGCGCGCGACCCGCTTCCGGCGCTCGCCGGCGCGGCCTCGATGTCGACGATGACGTGGGTCATCGGCAGGTCGACCTCGCGGCGGGTGCGCTCGACCACGTCGTGCTCGAGCCAGCGCGACTTGCCCGGCGGCAGGGTCGAGATGATGATCTCGTCGGCGGGGAAGACGCGGAGCGCGTCCTCGATCGCCATGTTCGGGTCGGGGTCGCCGACGTCGGCGCGGACCTCGACCCCGACCCGGCGCAGCGCCGCGACCGAGCGGGCCATCCGTTCGCGGGCGAGGTCCATGCCCTTGTCGACGTCGGAGGCCCAGCGCTCGGCGCGCGAGCCGACCAGCGCTGGCGAGACCAGCATCACCTCGCAGTCGCCGGCGCGGCAGCGGTCGGCGATCTCCTCGAGCAGCTCCCGCCCCTCGGCGGTCTGGTTGGCGACGACGAGGATGCGGCGGGTGCCGTCGGGGACCCGCGGCGGCTTGACCTCCCGCGGCTCGCTCCCGCTCGCGCCCCGCAGCGCGAGCCCGACCCCGATGGCGATCAGGACCACCGCCAGGAGAATCCCCCAGAGCGGGCTCGTGATCAGGGTGAGCCCGACCACCAGGGCCGCGGCGGCCACGAGCACGACGACGAGGCGAAAGACATCCGCCTCGGTGCGAAGCGGGCTGTGCATGGGGCGATTGTAGCTCGCGTCACGAGCCCTGGCTACCTATTTTTAGGTTCCCACCGCGACGGTCGCCGGAGCCGCTCCTGCGAAGATCGGCCGATGAAGATCGGCACCCCGTTCGGCGAGTTCCCCTTCGTCTACCGGCGGATCGAACGCCGCGAGGGCGGGGTGGCGATCGTCGGCACCGTCGCCGGGGTCGACTCGCGGGTCGTCTTCGACGGCGAGGACGCGCGGCGCGCGGCGATCCTGCTCGGGGTCCCGCTCATCGCCGCCGCGGCGCTCGTGCTGCTCGCGAGGCGGTGACCGACCTCAGCTCGGCGAGCGAGTCGCGGAGGAGCTCGCGCAGGTCCTGACCCTGCGGGTCGCTCGCCCAGCGTTCGAAGGCGACGCGGAGGATCGACATGCCGGCGTCGGCGGCGAGGCCCGCCGCCGGTTCGGCGACGCCGCGCTCGCGCAGCGCCGCGGCGACGGCGCCCGACAGCCTGGCGAGCTTCGCCCGCTCGCGTTCCTGCAGCTCGGGGTGGGCGTCGACGAGGGCCTGGCGCCTGCCGGCCCGGTCGGGGATCCGCTCGAAGACCGCGGCGCTCGCATCGAGGCCCGCGGCGACGGCGTCGAGGGGCGAAGCCTCCGCGGGGGCGTCGAGGACGCCTTTGATCATCGTGTCTTCGAGGATCTGGGAGCCGGCGAAGAGCACCTCGCGCTTGTCGGCGAAATAGCGGAAGAAGGTGCGCTTGGTTAGGCCGGCGCGCGCGGCGATGTCGGCGACGGTCGTCTCCTCGAAGCCGCGCTCGGAGAAGAGCTCGAGCGCCGCCTCTTCGAGCCGCCCTTTCGATCCCGGTGCCCATCTCGCCATGTGCCGATTGTAGTGATGACACTGCGTGACATGGAGGTGCTACGCTGATGGCACCAAGTGACATCGACGGGGTCCCGGAACGGCCCGCGATGCGCACCCGAGCTTCTTCCCACCACGATTCCCGGAGGTTCCCCCATGCGCGTATTCGTCACCGGCGCGTCCGGCCACATCGGCTCTCCCGTCGTCGCCGCGCTGCTCGAGGCCGGTCACGAGGTCGTCGGCCTCGCCCGCTCCGACGAGTCGGCGGCGAAGATCGAGGCCGCGGGCGCCGCGGTCCGGCGCGGCGATCTCGACGATCTCGACGGCCTCAAGGAGGCGGCCGGCGACGTCGACGGCGTCATCCACCTGGCCTTCCGGCACGACCTGATGGCGACCGACATGGAGGCTGCGATCGCCACCGACCTCGCCGCGACCGAAGCCTTCGGCGACGCCCTCGCCGGCACCGACAAGGCGTTCGTCAACACCAGCGGGACGCTGATGCTGGCGATGGCCGGGGTGAGCGGCCGGGCGGGCACCGAGGACGACCGCTCGCCGGGCGGCCACCGGGGCGACGTCGAGAACGCCACCCTGGCGCTCGCCGACCGCGGCGTACGCTCCGCGGTGATCCGCCTCTCCCCCTTCGTCCACAGCTCCGAGCTCGACAAGCACGGCTTCGGCCCGATCCTGATCGGCTTCGCCCGCCAGAAGGGCTTCGCCGGCTACCCAGGCGAGGGCACCAACCGCCTTCCCGCCGTCCACACCCTCGACGCGGCGAGGCTCTACCGCCTCGCGGTCGAGTCGGCGCCCGCCGGCCAGGTGCTGCACGGCGTCGGCGACGAAGGCGTGCCGACCAGGGAGATCGCCGAGGCGATCGGCCGCGGCACCAACCTCCCGGTCCGGCCCGTCCCCGAGGACGGAGTCCAGGACTACTTCCAGTTCCTCTCCTTCGGCCTCGTCCTCGACAACCCCACCTCGAGCGCCAAGACGCGCGACCTCCTCGGCTGGGACCCCACGCATCCCGGCCTGATCGAGGATTACGCCCTGGGCGGCTACTTCGGATGAGGCCGGGGGCCGTCCGAGGTGGGTTTGGCGGCGACCCGCGGCCGGGGCGGCCGTCCGAGTTGCGTCCCGGGTGTCTCGTGGCGGCCCCGGCAGGTTGTGACCGCCACGAGACGCCCGGGACGCGACTCGGACGGCCGCACCGCCCCCGAACCGCCGCCAAACCACCTCGGACGGCCGCCCCGGCCGCGGGTCGCCGCCAAACCCACCTCGG
>DASZUH010000080.1:0-6203 GCA_035547715.1 Solirubrobacterales bacterium | reverse complement strand
CGTTCGACCCAGCCGACCGCGCGCCCGATCTGGTCGGCGGCGCGCTGGGCGGCGAGCGCGTGGACGCGGAAGCGCTCCGGCTTCAGCTCCCAGCCGCCGTTGGACTCGAAGAAGTCGAAGCTCGGCGCGGTGCCGGCGATCGCCAGCACGCCGGAGGGCTTCAGCACGTCGACCGCGTCGGGGATGCCGGCGACACCGCCCGCGGCCATGCCGCCGCGGTTGGCGAAGCGCAGCACCGAGATCGCCAGGGCGACGTCGGCCTCGACCGTTTCGATCAGGTCGCCGACCCGGGCGGTCTCGGCGGTCGCCGCGGCGATCACCCGCTCGCGGGACTCGATCAGGACCGGGAAGCGCTCGACCGCCTCGAAGGCCTCGGCCAGGCGGCTGCCCGGTGCGGGCGTCCCGCGACCGTTGCGCGCCGCGGCTTCGGAGGCCGCCGCGCGGCCGCTCGTCTGCGTGGTCGTGCTTGCCATCCCGCACAACATCGGCAGTTCGGCCGTGATGGTTTAGCCACAGCCCCCTGTGTACTTGGTAGGGAGGCGCCCGAAACTTGATGGTCCTTGCCTCAAGAAGCGCCGGAAAGGCGCCCAGAAGCGTCCCGAAGGCGTGCCACGACCTGCTCGCGCCCCAGGGTCGCCAGGGACTCGAAGATGCCCGGCGAGACCGACGTGCCGGTGATCGCGACGCGCAGCGGCTGGTAGAGGCGCCCCGGTTTGACGTCGAAGCGGTCGAGCAGCGGCGCCAGCGCGTCCTCGATCGACTCCGGCGTGAAGGGCTCGAGCGCGCCCAGCGCCTCGACCGCGGCATCGAGCATCTCCCCCGTCCCGTCTTTCATCACCTTCGCCCAGGCCTTCTCGTCGTCGACCGGCGGCTCGTAGAGGAAGCGGATCAGCGGCCAGACCTCGGCCAGCGTCTGCGCTTTGTCCTGGGCGATCGCGCACGCTTCGCGGAGGCGCTCGTCGGGCTCGCGGCCGAGGTGCCGGGCGACCGCCAACGTGTATTCGTCGAGCGGCATCTCGCGCATGAAACGGCCGTTCAGCCAGCGCAGCTTCCTCTCGTCGAAGATCGCCGCGGACTTGCCGACGTCGGCGACCTCGAAGCGCCGGATCAGCTCCTCGGTCGACATCAGCGTCGTGTCGTCGTCGGTGCCCCAGCCGAGCAGCGCCAGGTAGTTGCGAACCGCGGCGGGCAGGTAGCCGGCCTCGCGCAGCTCCTGCACCGAGGCGGCGCCGTGGCGCTTGGAGAGCTTCTTGCCGTCGGGGCCGTGGAGCAGCGGCAGATGGGCGTAGCGGGGCGGCTCGTGGCCGAGCGCGCGGAGCACGAGCAGCTGCTTCGGCGTGTTCGAGAGGTGGTCGTCGCCGCGCACGACCTCGGTGATGCCCATCTCGGCGTCGTCGACCGCGACGGCGAAGTTGTAGAGGACCGAGCCGTCGGCGCGGGCGATGACGAAGTCGTCGTAGGAGCCGTTGGGGAAGGCGACCGGGCCGTGGATCAGGTCCTCGACGATCGTCTCGCCCTCGTCGGGGACGCGCAGGCGGATCGCCGCGCCGGGCTCGTCGGTCGGCATGCCCCGGTAGCCGCGCCCGGCGCCGTGCTCGGCCTTCCACGCCTCGACGTCCTTGGCGGTGGCGGCGTCGCGGTAGGCGGCGCCCGACTCGAGCAGCGCCGCCAGCGCGGCGGCATGGCGGTCGGCGCGGCCGGCCTGGGAGATCGGGCCCTCGTCGTAGGTCAGCTCGAGCCAGGCGAGCGCGTCGAGGATCTGGTCGACGTTCTCGGTGGTCGAGCGCTCGCGGTCGGTGTCCTCGATCCGCAGGATCAGCCGACCCTCGGGCGCGTGGCGCGCGGCGAGCCAGTTGTAGAGTGCGGTGCGCGCTCCGCCGATGTGCAGCGCACCGGTCGGCGAAGGGGCAAAACGAAAGCGGGGGTTATCTCTTTCCATGTTCATCGGGGCGCACGTCTCCACCTCGGGCGGACTCGACAAAGCGGTCGGGCGAGGCGAGGAACGCGGTTGCGAATCTATCCAGATCTTCAACCAGAGTCCTCGGATGTGGCGGCCGACCAACTATGGCGAGGAGGATTTCGCCGCCTTCAAGGAGGCGATGGACGGCTCCACCGTCGAGGTCGCGATCATCCACGCGGTCTACCTGATCAATACCGCGACCAAAGACAAAGAGCTGCGCAAGAAAAGCCTCGCGACGTTGACGCACGCGTTGCGGATCGGTGACGGGATCGGCGCCCACGGGGTCGTCCTCCACCCCGGCTCGACCAAAGGCGAAGCGCTCGGGCCGTCGCTGAAACGAGCGGCGAAGGTGATCGCCGCGGCGCTCGCGGAGACCGACCACTGCAAGCTCCTGCTCGAGCAGACGGCCGGCCACAAAGGGCTGATCGGGCGGAACTTCGACGAGACCGCGGAGCTGATCGAGCTGGCGGGCGGCGGCAAACGGCTCGGCCTCTGCCTCGACTCCTGTCACATGTTCGTGCAGGGCTACGACATCACCGACGAAGCCCACCTGGCGGCGGTCCTCAACGAAGCCGACGAGAAGATCGGGATCGAGCGCCTCGGCGCCGTCCACGTCAACGACGCCGCCGCCCCGCTCGGCTCCTGCCGCGACCGCCACGCCAACATCGGCAAAGGCGAGATGGGCCGCAAGGGCCTGGCGGCGTTCCTCTCGGAGCCGCGCTTCGAGGGCCTCCCCGCGACGCTGGAGACGCCCGGTCCCGACAAGAAAGGCCCGTCGAAGGCCGAAGTGACCCTCGCCAAGCGCCTGCGCCGCGAAGGCCTCAAACGTCGCGAAAAGTAACCGACGCTTTCGGGTGGCCCTGAGGCGGCGTGGGCCAGCCTCGCAAGGACGCAGGGAAGCGAGCCGAGGGGAGCGCACTCACGTGCGTGACCCGAGGCGAGCGACCGAGGACACCGCGAGGCGCCCCCGCGCCGCCTCAGGGCAGGCGACAAGGGCCGAGCCCCCCAGCCCGACCCTTGCTCTCCCGCCGTAAACCTTGGGCTACTGGATGTGGACGCCGGAGATCGCGCGCGCGATGACCAGGCGCTGGATCTCGGAGGTGCCCTCGAAGATGGTGTAGATCTTGGCGTCGCGGGACATGCGCTCGACCGGGAACTCGCGGGTGTAGCCGTTGCCGCCGAGGATCTGGATCGCCCGCTCGGTCGCCCAGACGGCGACCTCGCCGGCCTTCAGCTTCGACATCGAGCCCTCGGCGTTCTCGAATTTCTTGCCGGTGCGCCCCATCCAGGCCGCCCGCCAGACCAGCAGCCGGGCCGCGTCGATCTCCAGCTTCATGTCGGCGAGGGTGAAGCCGATCGACTGGTTCTCGATGATCGCGCGGCCGAACTGGCGCCGCTCCTTGGCGTACTCGAGCGCGTACTCGTAGGCGGCGCGGGCGATCCCGAGCGCCTGCGCGCCGACCACCGGCCGGCTCGCCTCGAAGGTCTGCATCGCCGCCTGCGATTTCGATTTCTTGCCTTCGCGCACCCGCGCCAGCCGTTCGTCGAGCTTCTCCTTGCCGCCCAAGAGGCAGGAGCCCGGGACGCGGCAGTCGTCGAGGTGGACGTCGGCGGTGTGCGAGGCGCGCAGGCCGTGCTTCTTCACCTTGGCGCCCTGCTCGCAGCCCGGCGTCCCCGGCGGGATCACGAACGCCGCGTGGCCGCGCGAGCCGAGCTCACGGTCGACCGAGGCGATCACCACGTGGACGTTGGCGATGCCGCCGTTGGTCGCCCAGGCCTTCTGGCCGTTCAGCACCCACTCGTCCTTCGCCTCGTCGTACTTGGCCGTGGTGCGGATCGCCGAGACGTCGGAGCCCGCGTCGGGCTCCGAGGAGCAGAACGCCGCGACCTGCGGCTCCTCCGGCGTGCCGAAGCACTGCGGGATCCACTCCCCCATCTGCTCCGGCGTCCCCTGCCCGAAGATCGCGACGACCGCGAGCGAGGTGCCCATGATCGCCATACCGATCCCGGCGTCGCCCCAGAAGAGCTCCTCGTTGACGATCGGCAGCGTCAGCCCGGTGTCGTCGGCCCAGAACTGGCCCAGCCCTTCGAAGCTGTAGAGGCCGATCTTGGCGGCCTCCTGGATCACCGGCCAGGGCGTTTCCTCGCGCTCGTCCCATTCGTGGGCGGCGGGTCGGACCACCCCCTCGGCGAAGCCGTGCACCCAGTCGCGGATGTCCTGCTGGTCCTGGGTGAGGTCGAGCGTGAAGGCCTTGCCCTGGTCGGTCGTCGGGGGCTCGCCGGCGATGCCGGTGAGGATCTCCTCCGAGTCCGCCTCGGGAGCGGTGGTGGTGGCGTCACTCACGGCGCAGCATGTTACACCAAACCGTGTCGTCGTAACACGAATCGATGTCGGGATTCCCGAACCGAATTCAGACCGCGTCGCGGAGGTCGAACGCGCGCAGGCCCTCGGGCCCGTCGTCGTTGCAGTCGAAGAAGCGCCGGTTGACGCAGTCGTAGGACTCGCCCTCGCCGTTGTAGGCCTGCTCGACCGAGAACTGGCAGTGGGGCAGCGGCGTGCCGGTCATCTTGACGCCGCCGAAGCCGCCCTTCTCGAGCACCGCCGCCAGGTCGACCTGGGCACCGAACACTTCCTGCATGCAGCCGACGTATTGGCGACCGTCGAGCCGGTCGACGTAGCTGTAGAGGAAGCGGCAGCCGAGTTCGATGCAGCTGCGGGGCTCGACCATCTTGTCGCAGAAGGAGCGACATTGGCGGCACTCGCCCACCTCGGTACGGGTTACGGACATGCAAGAAGTCTAGGGAGGTGAGAACGCGGCACCAAGCGGTTTACGCCGCTCAGGCAGCCAATGCGTCGGCGCCGAGGAGCTGGCCGATCTCGTAACGGAGGTTCGGCGACGGCTGCACCTTGTACTTGTCGCCGAAGACGATCGTCTTCGGGCCGTTCGAGGTCTGCACGACGAGGTGGACGTCGGACTCGCCCTTGTGGTCCTCGAACAGCGCCCGCAGCTCCTCCAGCACGGCGGGGTCGGCGACCTTCGCGACCGGCAGGTTGAACTGGAAGGGGCCGCCGGGCACCCCGCCCGACATACCCCCGGCGCCGCCGGACGAACCGGGCGGCGGGTTCTTGGCGGCGCGCTCGACCTCCGCCGCGTCGGGTTCGAAGCGCTGCGCGTCCTGCACCACCAGCTTCGTCTCGCCGCGGTCCTTGTGGTCGACGCGCCCGCGGACGATGACGATCGCATCGGGGGCGATGACCTGCGCGCTCTCGGCCTCGTCGGCCTTGAAGACGAGCATCTCGACCTGGCCCTCGACGTCGTCGAGCGTCGCGAACATCATCTGGCTGCCGCTCTTGGTGCGGATCTTTTTGCACTCGACGACGATCCCGCCGACCGTGACCCAGGAACCGTCCTGCCTGCCGTCGAGCGCCGAGAGGCTGCAGTCGACGCGGGCCCGGAGGGCCGGACCGACCTCGGTCAGCGGGTGCGAGGAGAGGTAGGTGCCAAGCGTCTCCTTCTCCATCGCCAGCAGCTCGGCGCGGTCGAACTCGGCGGCCGAGATCGGCGGGCGCGCCTGCACCTGCGCCGGGCCGCCGCCGCCTTCGCCACCGCCGAGGTCGCCGAAGTCGAAGATCGAGCCCTGCCCGAGCTGCGCGTCTTCCTGCGCCTTCTGGCCGGACGCCTGCGCCGCGGGCAGCGCTTCGAGCATCCCTTTGCGGGTCGCCCCGGTCGAGTCGAGGGCGCCGCACTTGATCAGGCATTCGATCGCGCGTTTGTTCACGGCGCGCGAGTCGACCCGTTCGCAGAAGTCGTAGATCGAGCTGATCTCGCCGTCCTCGCGGGCGCGCAGGATCGCGTCGACCGCGGCGTGGCCGACGTTCTTCACCGCGTCGAGGCCGAAGCGGATCGCGTTGTCGGCGACGACGAAGCTGTGGTCGGAGACGTTGACGTCGGGCGGCAGGACGTCGATGTTCATTTCCGCGCAGCGGTTGACGAAGAACGGCACCTTGTCTTTGGTGTTCATCACCGAGGAGATCACCGCCGCCATGTACTCGGCCGGGTAGTTGGCCTTGAGGTAGGCGGTGCGGTAGGAGATCAGCCCATAACAGGCGGCGTGCGACTTGTTGAAGGAGTAGTCGGCCGCGGCTTCGTTCAGTTTCCAGAGGTCGGCGGCGACGTTCGGGGCGGTGTTCGACTTGGCCAGGCCTTCCATGAACTTGTCTTTCATGGTCGCCATCAGGTCG
>DASZUH010000079.1:0-14021 GCA_035547715.1 Solirubrobacterales bacterium | reverse complement strand
TCTCGGCCACGGCCACAGAAGACCCGGGCCGTGGCCGAGAGGGCCGCGTCCCTCGGCCGTCCCTTACCCGACCTCCGTCAATCCCCCGGGCGCCGGCTTGCGAGCCCCGGAACGCTCGCCCCGGCGCCGGCCTGCAAGCCGCGCGTCCCTTTCCCTACTCCCCGACGAACGCCAGGGTGAAGCCGTCGTAGCCCTTCGAGCCGACGGTCTGGATCGTCGTCGCGGTCACCCGCGTCTCTTCGGCGAGGTACTCGTGGAAGGTGCGCTGCGCCGCCGCGGCCTCGTCGGCTTCGGGGTCGACGATGGCGCCGCCGCGGATCACGTTGTCGGCGAAGATGAGGCCGCCGGGGCGGGTGCGGTCGAGGGCCCAGACGAAGTAGGCGGGGGTGTTGATCTTGTCGGCGTCGATGAAGACGAAGTCGAAGTTGCCGGCGCCTTCGGAGGCGAGGAGGGGGAGGGTCTCGAGGGCGGCGCCGACGCGCAGGTCGACCATGTCGGCGAGGCCTGCTCGTTCGATGTTGCCCCAGGCGACCTCGGCGTGGTCGGGGTCGAACTCGAGCGTGGTGAGGAGACCGTCGGGCGGGAGGGTGCGGGCCATGGCGATGGTCGAGTAGCCGGCGAGGGTGCCGAACTCGAGGATGCGGCGGGCGCCCACCGCGCGGCAGAGGATCTCCAGCAGGCGCGCTTGGGGCGGCGAGACCTGGATCTGCGGCATCCCGGCCGCGGTGGAGGCGGCGAGGGCGGAGTCGAGGGCGTCGTCGGGCGCGGCGAAGAGCGTCTCGGCGAGGAAGGCGTCGACGGCGCTGTAGGTATCCTGGTCGGAGCGCCGGGGCACGCGCCCATCCTGTCACGGCGGCGCCGGCGGGGCGGTCGCGGCCGAGTTCGCGTCCCTGCTATCTTTCTTGGTCGGCCCAGTGGGCCGTGGTCGTACCCTGCTGTCCGATTCATGGGGCAGGCGGGGGTCCTGTAGTCCAGAGAGAAACCGGAGCGATGAAGGTTCGAGCGTCCGTCAAGCCGATGTGCGAGAAGTGCAAGGTGATCCGCCGCAATGGCGCGGTCCTCGTCATCTGCCAGAACCCGCGACACAAGCAGCGTCAGGGCTGAGCAGATGGCACGTATCGCCGGCGTCAACATCCCCGACAACAAGCGGATCGAGTTCGGGCTCACCTACATCTTCGGGATCGGTCACTCGACCGCTCTGAAGATCCTCGCGGAGACCGGGATCGACCCCGGGATCCAGGGCAAAGACCTGACCGAGGACGAGACCATCAAACTTCGCGACGCGGTCGAGAGCCGTGAGGTCGAGGGCGACCTCCGGCGCGAGCGCTCGCAGAACGTCAAACGGCTGATGGAGATCGGCTCCTACCGCGGCCTGCGTCACCGCCGCGGCTTGCCCGTCCGCGGCCAGCGCACCAAGACGAACGCGCGCGGCCGCAAGGGCCCGCGGCGCCTCAGCATCGCCGGCAAGAAGAAACCCAGGTAGGAGAGATGGCCGAGAAAAAATCCGCCAAAGGGCGTGGCGGTCGTCGCCGCGTCAAAAAGAACGTCGCCTACGGGCAGGCGCACATCAAGACTTCGTTCAACAACACGATCGTCACGCTCACCGACACCGACGGCAACGTGATCGCCTGGGAGTCGGCCGGCTCCGCCGGGTTCAAAGGGTCGCGCAAGTCGACCCCGTTCGCGGCGCAGGTGACCGCCGACGCCGCCGCCAAAAAAGGCATGGAACACGGGCTGGAAAGGGTCGAAGTCTTCGCCAAGGGCGCCGGCTCCGGCCGTGAGACCGCGATCCGCTCGTTGCAGGCCGCCGGCCTCGACGTCACCACCGTGAAGGACGTCAGCCCGCAGGCGCACAACGGCTGTCGGCCGAAGAAGCGGAGGCGCGTCTAGTGGCCCGCGACACCTCCCCGCAGTGCAAGCAGTGCCGGCGCGAGGGCCAGAAGCTCTTCCTCAAGGGCGAGCGGTGCTTCACCGACAAGTGTGGCGTCGAGCGCCGCTCCTACCCGCCCGGCGAGCACGGCCGCGGCCGCCTGCGGCAGAGCGAGTACCGCCTGCAGCTGCGCGAGAAGCAGAAGGCGCGCCGTTACTACCAGGTGCTGGAGAAACAGTTCCGCTCTTACTACGAACACGCCTCGCGCCAGGACGGCGTCACCGGCGAGAACCTGCTGCGGTTGCTCGAGTCCCGCTTCGACAACGTGCTCGTGCGCCTCGGCTTCGCCGCCTCGCGCCGCCAGGCCCGCCAGCTGATCAACCACGGCCACTGGATGATCAACGGCCGCCGTGTCGACATCCCTTCCTACCAGGTGCGTCCTGAGGACATCATCTCGATCAAACCGGACTCCGGCGCGACCGACACGGTCCGCCGCGCGACGGAACTGGTTTCGACCGTGCCGGCCTGGCTGCAGGCCGACCATGACGCCCTGACCGCCAAGGTCCTGCGCTACCCCGAGCGCTCAGAGATCTCGGCGCCGGTCCAGGAGCAGCTGATCGTCGAGCTGTACTCCAAGTAGTCCGGACCAGACGCAATTCAGAAAAGAAGCAACGTAAGGAACTCATGACCACTGATTTCCAGGTCCCCCGAATCACCGCCGAGAAAGTCGATGATCGTCGCGGAACCTTCACGATCGAGCCGCTCGACAAGGGCTTCGGCTACACCTTCGGCAACAGCCTCCGCCGCGTGCTGCTCTCCTCGCTGGGCGGCGCCGCGATCACGAGCGTCCGCATCGAGGGGGTCGCGCACGAGTTCTCGACCGTCCCGGGCGTCAAAGAGGACGTCACCGACATCGTCCTGAACCTGAAGGACCTCGTCGTCCGCATGCACACCGACGCCGACGAGGTCGAGGCGCCGCTGGTGGCGACCGGCCCCGGCGAGGTGAAGGCGAAGGACATCGACCTGCCCTCCGGCGTCGAGATCCTGAACCCCGAGGCGCCGATCGCGACGCTGGAGAAAAAAACCAAACTCGAGGTCTACCTGACGATCGGCCGCGGCCGCGGCTACTCGCCCGCCGAAGAGAACAAGTCGGACGAGCAGCCGATCGGCGTCATCCCGATCGACTCGATCTTCTCGCCGATCCGCCGCGCGTCCTACGCCGTCTCCGGCGCCCGCGTCGGGCAGCGGACCGACTTCGACAAACTCGAGCTCGACCTCGAGACCGACGGCTCGATCGAGCCGGGCGCCGCGCTCCGCGAGGCCTCCGAGATCCTGATCAAGAGCCTGGCGATCTTCACCGACGCCGACCGGGTCGAGGAACTGACCGCGCGTGAGCCCGTCGCGGCGCTGCCGAGCGACGGCATCGCCTCCAACGGCGCGGGCGAAGGCGCCGGGGCCGGCAACGGCCTCGACGAGATCCTGATCGAGGAGCTTGAACTCGGCGTCCGTTCGTACAACTGCCTGAAGCGGGCCGGCGTGCAGACGGTCGGTGACCTGGTGCGCAAGTCGCGCGCCGAACTGAACGCGATCCCGAACTTCGGCCAGAAGTCGATCGAGGAAGTGATCGAGACGCTGCACGCCCGCGGCCTCGATCTCCAGCAGGACTGAAGAGTTCTAACCTAGGACCCGGTACGAGAGCAGCGGAGGAGAAACGGTGCGGCACAACAAGAAGCGCAACAAGCTGAGTCGTGACTCCGCGGAACGCAAAGCGCTGCTCTCGAACCTGTCCAAGCAGCTGATCGAGCACGAGCGGATCGAAACCAGCCAGGCCAAGGCCAAGGCGGTCAAACCCGACGTGGAGAAACTGATCACGCTGGCCAAACGGGGCGATCTGCACGCCCGTCGCCAGGCCCTCGCGGCCCTGCACAACGACAAGTTCATCGTCCACAAGCTGTTCGACGAGGTGGCGCCGCGGTACTCGGAGCGCCCCGGCGGCTACACCCGCATCGTCAAGCTCGGTCCGCGTCGCTCGGACTCGACCGAGATGGTGTACCTCGAGCTCGTCTAGTAGCCGACGCCCTCCAGGTAGAGGGCGTGGGGCGGGGCGGTATCGCCGCCCGCCGAGCGTGGGCGCCCCTCGAGCAGGCCGGTGAAGCCCTCGACCGTGCGTCGGGAGCTCGCGACTTCGAGCATCGTGCCGACCAGGGCGCGGACCATGTTCCGCATGAAGGCGTCCGCGGTGATGCGGAAGGCGAGCAGCGGCTCCGCCCCCCAGGGGCTCGGCTCGTCCGCCCACGAGGCGGCGAAGACGTCGCGGTCGAAGCGGACGTGGTCGGTCTGGGTCGGGGTGAAGGCGGTGAAGTCGTGGGTGCCGAGGAGGGCCGCGGCGCAGGCGTCGAGCGCCTCGCGGTCGACCGCGTGCGGCCACCAGAGGGCGCGCCCGTGCTCGAAGGGGCTCGCCACGCGCCCCGTGGCCACCCGGTAGAGGTAGGAGCGCGAGCGGGCATCGCGGCGGGCGTCGAAGCCCTCCTCGACCGCCGCGGCGCGCCGCACGGCCACGTCGTGGGGCGTCACCCCGTTCAGGTTGCGCGCCAGGTCGGGCGGCAGCGGCGCCTCGGTGGCGAAGCTCGCCACCTGGCCGAGGGCATGGACGCCGGTGTCGGTGCGCCCCGCCACGGTGAGCTGGATCTCCTCGCGCAGCACCTGCGCCAAGGCCGCCTCGAGGACCCCCTGCACGGTTCGCAGCCCCGGCTGGCGCGCCCACCCGCGAAACGCGGATCCGTCGTATTCGATGTCCAGGCGGACGGTCGTCACGGCGCCAGTATCGCGACCCTGGCTTGGCCTCGCCGCGCCGGGCGGCGTCCTCGACCGCTCGACGTGCTGAGCACGCCTTCGGGTCTACGTCCTTGCCGGGCACGCCGATGCCTGCGCCAGGGCCCTCTGCCGCGACGCCTAGAATCGGATGTATGCGCGTACTCCTCACCAACGACGACGGGATCGCCGCCCCCGGGCTGCAGCACCTACGGCGGGCGCTGGTAGCGCTCGGCGGCCTCGAAGTGGTCACGATCGCCCCCGATTCGAACCGCAGCGCCACCGCGCGCAGCATCACCACCCGGGCGCCGCTGGCGGTCGAGGAGGTCACCTTCGAAGACGGCAACCTCGGCTATGCCACCGACGGCACGCCGGTCGACTGCGTCCGCTTCGCCGACCTCGGCCTCGGCGGCGGCCGGCCCGACCTGATCGTCTCCGGCATCAACCACGGTGCCAACCTCGGTGACGACATCACCTACTCGGGCACCGTCGCGGCGGCGCTGGAGGGCATCGTCCTCGGCATCCCCGCCGTCGCCTTCTCCCAGCAGCCGTCGGGCGGCGGCATGGGCTACGTCAGCGGGCAGTTCGACTTCTCCGGGTCCGCCGAGTTCGCCGCCCGCCTGGTCGCCCGCCTGCGCACCGAGCCGATGCCGGAAGCGACGCTGATCAACGTCAACTTCCCCGGCGCCGAGGTGACCGGGGTGGAGGTCACGACGCTCGGCAAACGGATCTACAACGACGAACTCAGGCTGCTCGACGAGGGCGAGGAGGGCGGCCGCAAGCACTACGAGATCTACGGCTGGAAACCCGGCTACGAAGAGGTCGAGGGGACCGATCTCTGCGCCGTCGCGGCGGGGCGGATCGCGGTCACGCCGATCCACTTCGACCTCACCGACCACGGCGGCCTGGAACGACTGCGGGGTTGGGGGCTGGAGAAGCTCGTCGGATCCTCGCCCCCGGCGGTATGAGCGTCGCCGACAACGGCGCCGACGCGGCGGCCGACGTCCCCGCCGAGGTCGACGCGCGGGCGGCCGAGCTGCGCGCCGAGCTCGACCGTCACAACCGCCTCTACTACGTCCTCGACGAACCGGAAATCGGCGACGACGTCTACGACGAACTGCTGAACGAGCTGCGCGACCTGGAGCGTGAGTTCCCCTCGCTCCGGACGCCGGACTCGCCGACCCAGCGGGTCGGGGCGCCGCCGCTCGAGCGCTTCGAGCCGGTCACCCACCACGAGGCGATGCTCTCGCTCGCCAACGCGCGCAACGAGGAGGAGCTGCGCGCCTGGGAGACGCGGCTCGCCAACTACCTGAAACGGCTCGACATCACCGCGTCGCAGTTCAGCTACACGACCGAGCCGAAGATCGACGGGCTGGCGGTCACCCTGACCTACGAGGACGGCGTGCTGGTGCGCGGGGCGACCCGCGGTGACGGCCGCGTCGGCGAGGACGTCACCCAGAACATCAAGACGATCGGCTCGGTGCCGCTGCGGCTCGTCACCTCCGCGCCGCCGTCGCTGATCGAAGTGCGGGGCGAGGCCTACCTGCCGATCGCCGCCTTCAAGGCGCTGAACGAGCGGCGCGCCGAAAACGAGGAACCGACCTTCGCCAACCCGCGCAACTCGGCGGCGGGCTCGATCCGCCAGCTCGATCCCAAGCTGGCCGCCGAACGGCCGCTCTCCACCTGGATCTACGGGATCGGCGCGGTGCAGGGGCTCGACCTGCCGACCCACGTCGACGAGGTCGACTGGCTCCGCGAGCAGGGCTTCAAGGTCAATCCGGACACCGCCCACCACCAGGGCGTCGAGGAGGTGGTGAGCCGCTGCCGCTGGTGGGAGGACCGACGCGACACCCTCGACTACGAGATCGACGGCGTCGTCGTCAAGGTCGACGAGAAGGCGCTCTGGCGGGAGCTCGGGGTCGTCGGCCGTGAGCCGCGCTGGGCGATCGCCTGGAAGTTCCCGCCGACGACGGCGACGACGGTGATGAAGAAAGTCGTCTGGAACGTGGGGCGGACCGGCCACCTGGTGCCGTTCGCGATGCTCGAGCCGGTCCACGTCGGCGGCGTCACGGTCTCGACCGCGACCCTCCACAACGAGGAGGACCTCGCCCGCAAGGACGTCCGCAACGGCGACGAGGTGGTGGTGATGCGGGCGGGCGACGTGATCCCCCAGGTCGTCTCGCCGAAACTGCCGCGCAAGAACCGCAGCGCCCGCAAGCCGAGGCCGCCGAAGAAATGCCCGAGCTGCGGGACGCCGACGGTGAAGCCCGAGGACTCGGTCTTCACGATCTGCCCGAACCGCACCGGCTGCCCGGGCCAGGCGTGGCAGCACGTCAAACACTTCGTCTCCAAAGGCGCGATGGACATCGAGGGGCTGGGGGAAAAACAGGCCTCGGTCTTCCTCGACCAGGGCCTGATCGCCGACGTCGCCGACATCTACGACCTGACCGAGGAGCGCCTCGTCCAGGTCGAACGGTTCGGCGAGACCTCGGCGAAGAACCTGGTTGCCGCGATCGACGCCTCGCGCGCCCGTCCTTTCAAACGCGTCCTCTACGCGCTCGGCCTGCCGGGGGTCGGCTTCGTCACCGCGGAGGCGCTGGCCGATTACTTCGGCTCGATCGACGCCCTGCACGAGGCCGACCCGGAGAAGATCGTCGAGGTCGAGGGCGTCGGCCCGATCATGGCCGAGCAGATCGCCGAGTCGCTCGAGGACGAAGCCACCTGGGACCTGATCGAGAAGCTGAAGCTCAAAGGGCTGAAACTCAAGGCCGGTCCATCCGAACACCGGGTCGAGGGCGGCCCGCTGGAAGGCAAGACGATCGTCCTGACCGGCACCCTGCCGATCCTGACCCGCGAGGAGGCGGCCGCGCTGGTGAAGGCCGCCGGCGGCAGGGTCGTCAACTCGGTCTCAAAAAAAACCGACTACGTGGTCGCGGGCGAGAGCCCCGGCTCGAAGCTGACCAAAGCCCAGGAGCTGGGCACGGCGGTGCTCGACGAAGACGGCCTGAAGGACCTGCTGGCAAATGGGCTGGCGCCGGAGGCGGTCGACGAGGAGTCCGCGGCGGATCGGGTCGACGCCTAGCGCGGAGCCTGTGGTTCGGGGGCGTGGCGGCCGTCCGAGATGGTCCCGGGCGTCTCGTGGCGGCCCTGGCAGGTTGTGGCCGCCACCGAGAAGGCCGGGTCCGTGGGGAGTGAGGAGGGTTCGTGACGGGAGTCGGGGCGAGGCGCGTGTTCCTCCACGAAGTGCGCGCTTCTCGTCACGAAGACTCCGGGAACGTCCCGGGTCCTCATCGGCCGAGATCACGATGTCGAGTTTGACCCTGCCATAGCAAGGTCAAAACACGCAGCGCGGCCCTGCCCGATGTGGAACCGTGACGGAAGAGCGGAGATCGTCCCGTCCCTGTGACGTTCCCCACGGAACCCTCACGTCCCGGGCGTCTCGTGGCAAGCGGGCAACCTGCCAGGGCCGCCACGAGACGCCCGGGACGCAACTCGGACGGCCGCCACGGCCACGAAGCACGGCCCCAACTCGGACGGCCGCCCCGCCCCCAACCGTCCCACCTACACGCTCAGCCGCGGCATCATCCGGGCGAGCGGGCGCGGCAGCCACCAGACGCGGTCGCCGAGGAGGAGCATCAGCGCCGGCAGCAGGACGATCCGCACCACGGTCGCGTCGAGGACGACCGCGACGGTGAGGCCGACCCCGAGTTGGCTCACGGTCGCGATCGGCGCCCCGGCGAAGACGACGAAGACCGCCAGCATGATCACCGCCGCCCCGGTGATCACCCGCGCCGTCTTCTCCAGGCCGTAGTGGACCGCGGTGGCGTTGTCGTCGCCCGCGTCGTGGCGCTCCCGCATCCGGGTCAGCAGGAAGACCGCGTAGTCGATCGAGAGGCCGAAGACGACGGCGAAGATCATGCAGGCGCCGACCGCGTCGACGTAGCTGTGGCCGCCGAGCGGCCAGTCCTCGGGCACGTGGAAGAGCAGCGTCAGGACGCCGAAGGCGACCCCGACCGTGAGCAGGTTGAGGCCGACCGCGATCGCCGCCAGGGGCAGCGCCCGCAGCACCACGACCAGCACCAGGAAGGTGACCAGGGTGATGACCGCGATGATCCAGGGGATCCGTTCGCGGGTGATGTGGCTGTAGTCGTTCAGCTGCGCGGCACCGCCCGCGACGCCGGTCTCGAGGCTCGCGCTCTGCCCCAGTTCGCCCGCCGCCGCGTCGAGCCTCTCGTTCAGTTCGACCGACCCCGGCGAGTTGAATTCGTACTTCGAGATCACCAGCATCGAGGCCGCCTGGCCGCCTTTGTTCAGGTCGATCGTCTGCGCCGCCTTTTCGCGCGGCCCCGGCGGCGCCCCGTCGAGCGCCGAGAGCACGAAGTACCCCGAGTTGAAGAGTCCCGGCGTCTGGTCCTGTACCTCGCCCGCCTGGCGGCGGATCCGGGCGTGGCCTTCGAGCACCTTGACGCTCGCTTCGGTGAGGCCGCTCTGCAGCGGCTCGACCTTGGTCGCCCCCGCGGCCAGGTTCGCTTCCAGCGCCTCGGCGCCGCCGCTCAGCCTACCCAGCCCGCTGACCAGCTGGGCCGCCCCGCCGCTCAGCTTTTCGATCCCGCCGGCCAGCCGGGACGCTTCCTTGGCCAGCTTGTCGGCCCCGTGGGACAGCGTGTTGGCGCCCTTGTGGAGCTTCTGCAGGCCTTCGATCAGGTGGCCCGCGCCGCGCCCCACCCGGTGCAGTTCGTGGATCGTCGAATGGATGTAGGAGGTCGTTTCCCTGTTCAGTTCGGCGTTCTTGCCCAGCCGTTCCTGCAGGCCTTCGAGTTCGGCGACCAGGCCCGCGTAGCCTTCCGCGTAGGGCTGCCCGGTCACCGGGTCGGTGCCGGTGATCGCGGCCAGCGCCCCCTGGACGGATTCGAGCGCCGCGGCGGCGCCCGGATCGCCCGGCGCCGCTTCCTTCAGCTTCGCTTCCGCGGCCCGTAGCTTTTCGACGCTCGCCTCGGTCGGCGCGAGCAGCCGCGGCAGCGTTTCGTTCTCGTCGGCGCGCAGGGCGCGCAGCTGCTTGCGCTGCAGCCGCCGGCCGTTGTAGTTGAGCGCGTTGGTGATCGAGTTGATCCCGGTGACGCGCAGCTGGATCGCGCCGATTTCCGCCTGCAACAGCCCTTCGGTCAATTCTTCGGAGCCCTTCGCGAACCGTTCCAGCGCGTCGATCGCCCGGCCGCTGCCCCCCGCCGCCCGCGCCAGCCCGCTCGCGATCAGCGCCGCCCCTTCGGTCGCGTGTTCGGAGCCGAGCGCCAGGAGGCCGGCGCCGTTGCCGGCTTCGGCGATCCCTTCGCGCAGCGCCGCCACCCCGCCCGCGGCGACGTTCAGTTCCTTGCCGAGGCGGGCGAGTTCCTTGACCGGCCCGATGTTGCCGCGCGAGGCGAGCACCGAGTTGCCGAGTTCCTGCAGCGGTTCCACCCGCCTGGTCGCCGCCTGCGGCCCGATCACCACTTTCACCCCGGGCATGTGCGCGACCCGGTGCTGGAAGTGTTCGAGCGCCGCCATGCTGCCGGGGTCGGTGATCGGCCCTTCCGGATTGGTCGCGATGACCTGGAACGGGGCGTCCCAACCGGGCCCGATCGCATCGTCGATCAGTTCGGCGTTCAACCGCGCCGGGGCGTCCTTGGCCAGCTGTTCGGGGCTCGGCGGGCCGAGCTTCAGCCCGACCGCGGGCGCCGCCAGGGCGAGCAGGATCGCGCCGATCACGCAAGCCGCGACCAGCGGCCGCCGCAGCGCCCCGTTGACGAAGCGCATCACCGCCGAGCGCTCGGCGCTCTGCGGCTTGCCGAGCCGCCAGCGGTTCACCCCGTCCCCGACCAGGGCGAGGATCGCCGGGCCGACCACGGTGGCGACGGTGACGCTGAGGACGACGACCATCGCCACCGTGCCGGCCAGGCTGACCAGCAGCGAGCCGGGCAGGATCAGCAGCGAGACGAGCATCGAGAGCAGGAGCGTCGAGCCGGCGAAGGCGACGGTCCGCCCGGCGTGGCGCCTGGTTCTTCGCGCCGCCTCGACCGGCTCGGCGCCGGTCGCCAGCTCCTCGCGGAAGCGGGAGACCATCAGCAGGGCGTAGTCGACCCCGAGGGCGAGCCCGATCATCGTGCAGACGGTCAGCGCGAAGGCGTCGATCGAGAACCAGCCGGTGAGGAAGTAGAGGACCCCGCGCGAGGCGAGCACGGTGACCGCGCCGAAGCCGAGCGGGATCGCCGCCGCCACCGGCGAGCGGAAGACGAGGAGCAGGACGATCAGGAGGATCGGCAGCGCGATCAGCTCGTCGTGCTCGGCGGCGTCGATCGATTCCTGCTGCAGCGCGCGAGAGAGCGTGGCGAAGCCCGACTGGGTGACGCGCACCGGCGCGCTCACCTTCTCTTCCAGCAGTTCTTCCAGGTGCGGGACGGTCTCGTCGACCGCGGTCTTCGTGTCGACGTGGAAGTCGGCGAGCACCAGCGCCTTTTCGGGAGTCGGGCGCAGCCCTTCGACGCTGCCCTTGTCCCAGGGCGAGAGCGTCGTCACGCTCGGTTCTTCGCGCAGCGCGTGGACCAGCCGCGGGCCCTGTTCGTCGAGCGCCGCCGCCGGTCCCCGCAGCAGGATCGCGAACGGCGCTGAGGGCCCGAAGTGTTCTTCGAGCATCGCGTTGGCCTCGGCCGAGGCGCTGCCGGGGACGTCGAGCGTGGTCGGGTCGAGGCGCGCATCTACCCCCGTCCCAAACACCGCCAACGTCGCGAGGACGATCGCCGCGACCAGCAGGATCTCGCGCGGATGGCGCAGCAGCCAGGATCGCGGTCGCCGCGCGCCGTCGCCGCCGGGGCGCTTCTTTCCCCTGCCCTCACTGCGTCCCACGCGTGGTAGTTTGGCGCCCAGGGGCTACGGGAGGAGCGAACCTGTGCGGAAGAACGTGTTAAGGACGTCGGTCCTGGTCGTTGCCGCGCTGCTGACGATGGGCGGTGCGGCAGCCGCGGTCGTGCTGCGCGCCGGGCCGATCGAAGTGGTCGCGGAAGGCGGTTTCACGCCGACCGCGCTGCCGAAGCGCGAAACGGCGCCGATCACCCTGCACGGCGAAGGCAGGATCGGCACCACCGACGGCTCGCTGCCGAAGATCCTGAAAACTCTGACCGTCTGGTACGACAAGCACGGAGCGGTGGTGACCAAGGGGCTCCCCTACTGCACGAAGGCGAAGCTGGCGGCGACGACCTCGGCGACCGCCCGCAAGGTCTGCGCGGGCTCGATCGTCGGCGAGGGATACGGCACGGCGCTGATCGCCTTCCCCGAACAGCGGCCGTTCAAGGCGGGCTCGCCGATCACGATCTTCAACGCCGCCCCGCACGACGGCAATCCGACCGTGCTCGCGCACGCCTACCTGAGCGTGCCGGCGCCGACCACCTACATCGTCCCGGTCGAAATCCAGAAGGTCCACGCCGGACCGTTCGGGTTCCGCACCGAAGCGCACATCCCGCGGATCGCGGGCGGGGCGGGGATCCCGCTCGAAGGACGGCTGACGATCGGCAGGCGCTGGACCTTCAAGGGGCAGAAGCTCAGCTACGTCAACGCCTCCTGCCCGAACGGCAGGCTGCAGGCGAAAGCCGAAGTCGAATTCACCGACGCGACCAGGCTGAACGGCCTGATCCTGAAGAACTGCCAGGGGAAGGGATGAGGGGACAGGTGGCGCGGCGCATCGTCTCGGTCGCCCTGATCGCGGGCGCGGGCGCGCTCGTCTGCGCCGCCGCCGCGCTCGCGATCACCACCCAGATCGGCCCGCTCAAGGTCAGCGCGACGGGCGAATTCGAACCGCACGGCTTCCCCCCTCACGGCACGCTGCCGACCACCTTCACGAGCACCGTCCACATCCGCTCGCTGAACGGCAAGGCGCCGCCGGCGCTGAAATCGCTGACCTTCGAATTCGACAAACACGGCCGGCTCAACTTCAAGGGCGTGCCGACCTGCACCGCGGCGAAGCTCGAAGGGGCGACGCCGAGCCAGGCGCGCAGCCGCTGCGCCGGGGCGCTGGTCGGGACCGGGATCGGCAAGGCGCGGGTCCAGCTCCCGGGCGGGCAGCCGTTCACGATGACCTCGCCGATCTCGATCTTCAACGCGCCGCCGCGGGACGGCAAGCCGACGATGATCGCCCACGCCTGGGAGACGGTCCCCTCGCCGCAGGCGCTGCTGACCGAATTCACCATCTCGCGGATCAGCCACGGCCGCTACGGCTATCGCACCGAAATCGAACTGCCGCCGATCGCCGGCGGGGACGGCGTCGCGATCCTCGCCGAAGCCTCCTTCGGCCGGACCTTCAGGCGCGGCGGCCGCGAAGTCGGCTACGTCGAAGCCGAATGCTCCGGCGGCCGGCTGCAGGCGTACGGTCGCATCTCCTTCCTCGACGGCAGCCACCTGCAGTCGCTGCTCTCCTCGCCATGCCACACCGAAGGCTGAGGCGCGCCGTCCCGCTGCTCCTGGTCCTGCTCGCCGCGGCGGCCTTCGCCGCCGGCGCGGGCGCCTCGGCGCTGGTCGAAACGACCGAAATCAGGCTCAAGCTCGACGCCGACTTCCAGCCCCGCGACCTCCCGGTCCACAGCTTCGCGCCGGTCCGCTTCGAGGGCTACGTCGACGTCGCCAGGCCCGGCGGCGGCGAGCCGCCGGCGCTCCGCCAGGTCGTGCTCGACTTCGACCGCGACGGCCGCCTCGAGGTGGGCGGCCTGCCGACCTGCCCGCCGGAACGGATCGCCGCGGCGAGCGTCGAAGAAGCCCGCGCCCTCTGCAAGGGCGCGATCGTCGGCACCGGCCGACTCGAAGCGCTGGTCGACCTTCCTTCCGGTCCGGTCCCGACCGGCTCGGCGCTGACCCTCTTCAACGGCCCGCGCCAGGAAGGGCATCCGACCGTCGTCGTCCACGCCCGCACCTCCGTGCCCACGACCCAGACCTACGCCTTCGTCGTGCCGATCGAAAAGCGCCGCGGCGAATTCCGCTACCGCGCCACCGCGAACATCCCGCCGCTCGCCGGCGGCCTCGGCGCGATCACCCACATCGGCATCGACGTCGGCCGCCGCTACACCGCCGGCGGCGTGCGGCGCAGCTACGTCTCCGCCCGCTGCGGCGACCACATCCTCCGCAGCCACGGCGCCTTCACCTTCGCCAACGGCCTCGTGATCGAAGGCGTCGGCCTCGAAAAGTACTGCGCCCAGCGCTGAGTCCCGCCCGCCGCGTCTTCGAGCCGAGGTTCCTATAATCCGCCGTTCGGGCCGTTAGCTCAGTTGGTAGAGCAGGAGACTCTTAATCTCAAGGTCGTTGGTTCGAGCCCAACACGGCCCAT
>DASZUH010000078.1:0-2810 GCA_035547715.1 Solirubrobacterales bacterium | reverse complement strand
GGCGGCCACAACCTGCCAGGGCCGCCACGAGACGCCCGGGACCAACTCGGACGGCCGCCACGGCCGCGAAGCACAGCGCAGGATCGCCGCGCGCCCCACTCCGGACGCCGGACGCCTCGTCTACCTCGAGCCCTACCGCCGCACGGCCGTGCGCATCGCCTCGATCGAGGGCTCCTTCCCCGTCCAGATGCGCAGCGAGAGGGCGCCCTGTTGGACGAGCATCTCGAGGCCGTCGACGGTGGTGGCCCCGGCGGCGGAGGCGGCGGCAAGTAGGGCGTTCGGCTCCTCGGTGTAGACCATGTCGAGGACGACCTGGCCGGGGACGAAGGAGTCGGGACCGAGCGGCAGCGCCTCGAAGGCGTCCTCGCCCGCCAGCCCCACCGCGGTCGTGTTGACGATCAGCGCGTAGTCGGCCGGGTCCGGGTCGGCGACGGCGCGGGCGCCGAGCTCGGCGGCGACGGCCACCGCCCGCTCGGCGGTGCGGTTCCAGACGTCGACCTCGAAGGCGGGCACCGTCGTCGGCTCGCCCTCCTCGTCCGGCGCCCCCTCGCCGCCGTGCGCCAGCGCCCAGATCGCGGCCCGGGCGGCGCCGCCGGCCCCGAGCACCAGTGCCCGTCCGCCCCCCATCCCCGGCGGCAGCGAGCGCAGCAGCCCGCCCGCGTCGGTGTTCGCCGCCACGATCCGACCGTCATCGAAGCTCAGCGTGTTGGCGGCGCCGATCGCGCGCGCGCCCTCGGTCGCCTCGTCGGCCATCGCCAGCGCCGCCTCCTTGTGCGGCACGGTGACGTTCACCCCGGCGTACTCGCCCGCCGCCGCCAGCTCGGCGACCGTCGCCTCGAAGTCCTCGGGCGCGACGTCGAGCGCCCCGTAGGTCCACTCGCCCGCCAGCCCCAGGTCGGCCAGGGCCGCCGTCTGCATGTCCGGCGAGCGCGAGTGCGCCACCGGGTGACCGATCACCGCCAGGCCCGGCACCGCGCCTCCTCCGCGCTCACCTGCAGGTCGACGGCTGCCTGCCGCCGTTGGCTTCGCGCGCCTTTTCGTACTTCGCGGCGTCGGCGAGGAATTCTTCTTCGGTCTTGGCGAAGGTGAGTTCGTCGCACGAGTTCGGGTTGTTCACGTAGAAGAGGAAGTCGGTCTTGGCCGGATGCGCGGCGGCGTTCAGCGCGGCGAGGCCGGGGCTGTTGATCGGCCCCGGCGGCAGCCCCGTGTGGGTGCGCGTGTTGTAGGGCGAGTTGCTTTCCAGTTCGGACTCGGTCAGCGGCTTTTCGTAGTTGCCGGTGGCGAAGCGGATCGTCGAGTCGATCCCCAGCGCCATCCCTTCGTGCAGCCGGTTGTAGATCACCGAGGCGACCAGTTTGCGCTGCTTCGGCACGCCCGCCTCGCGTTCGATCATCGAGGCGATCGTGACGACGTCGAAGATCGTCAGGTTCTTCGACTTCGCGTACTTCATGTTGACCTTCTTGATCTTCTTCTTGAAGTCTTGGAGCTGTAGGGCGACGAGGTCCTTGACCGGCTTGTTCGTCCTGAATTCCCAGGTGTCGGGGAAGAGGAAGCCCTCGAGGCTCTTGACCTTCTTGCCGCCGTACCTTTCCGGGTCGAGGAGCTTCGACTTCTTCGTCGCCTTCAGGTAGTTGCCCTTGATCCCGTCTTCCTTGAGGAGCTTGGCCGTGATCGGCCGGCTCTGGCCCTCGGGGATCGTCACCGTGACGATGCCGGGCCTGGTCCCTTCGGCCACTTTCGGTTCCTTGGAGAGCTGGTCGATCGCGTCGCCGTAGCTCATGCCTTCCTTCATCGCGAACCTGCCCGCGAAGAGGCCGGAGCGCTTGCCGTCGAGGGTGACCCGGATCTGGAAGAGGGTCGAACCGGAGGCGATGAAGCCGCCGGAGATGACGCCTTCCTTTTCGAGCAGGTCGCCGACTTCGCCGACGCTCGAGCCTTTCGGGATGTCGACCACGACCTTGCCGCCGCCGGAGCCGTGGAAGGGCTGGAACAGCGCGTTGAGGAAGAGCAGGACGAGGATCAGGACGATGACGCCGAGGATCCGGAACGGATGGCGGAGCATCGCGCCGAGGAACCCGCCGCGGCGGTTGCCGTGGTCACCGTGCCGTCGCCCGCTGCGCGCCGCGCCGGCCATGTTCGGGTCGCCCTCGTCGTGGAGGTCGTCGTCGGCGAAGCCCCAGTCGTCGCGCGGGGGCGGCGGCTCCCAGTCCCCCGCCCCGGTCTCCTCCAGCGGTCGCGGCGGCGGCGCCTGCTCGCGGCGCGGCTGGTTGGGGTCGGGCCGCGGAGTTTCCGCCGTCCCCGGCCCGGGATCGGCCTGCGGCGCCTCGGCGGCCAGGGCGTGCGGCGCTTCGGTCTGCGGCGGGATCGGCCCGGGACGCGGTCCCTCGCCGGTCGGCGGCCCACCGGCGACCCGCTGCTCCCCGGTCGGCGGCGCGGCCGGTCCACCGGCGCTCGCCGGAGCCGCGGCGACATCGGCCGCTTTCGCCGCTGCCGCCCCACCTGCCGCCGCCGCCGTGCCTTTCGCCTGGCGTCGACCCAGCAGGCGCCGTCTGCCGCGCTCGGCACGCTCCCCGCCGGGCTCGGGGGCCGGGAGCGGCGGCGGCGTCACCGGCTCGGCGGGCTCATCCCAGAACTCCTGCTCGGGCGTCCGCGGCCGGGTCGGCGGCGCGGCCTCCGCCGGCGGCGGTGGAGGCGGCGGCGCCTCCTTCTGCCTGCGCTTGGCCGCCTTGCCGGCCCGCTTGGCTTCGCGTTCGCGCCGGCGCTGCTCCCGTTCGACCGCCTCCGGGTCGTTGGGGTCGATGAACGGGTCG
>DASZUH010000077.1:0-3763 GCA_035547715.1 Solirubrobacterales bacterium | reverse complement strand
GCGTAGACGCCGAAGACCCCGCATTCATCGCGGGGGCCGTCGCGGTCAACCGGGAACCGCTCGAACGTGGTCAAGGAGCGCGCTTTCCTCGTTGGCTAGGGACGATCGGAGCGCAGGCGGATCGCCGACCGATCGCCTACCAGCGGAGGGTAGCAGCGGGTGAGGGCGCGCTTTGGCGACGGGATTCCCGCGTAATCGGGGCTTTTTGGCTTCCGGGCCGGCGGCGATGGCCGCCGGGCATCGCCGCGACCGCCCGCCCCGGCCGCCCGTCCCTAGAGCCGTTCGCCGCTCTCCGGGTCGAAGAGGTGGAGCTTCGCCGTGTCGGCCCAGAGCTGCGCCGTCTGGCGTCGTCGCACCTTGCTGGTCGGCTCGAGCCGGGCGACGATCTGCTCGTGGCCCTCGCGTCGCCCCACGGAGCCGGTCTCGGCGAGGCGCTCGCCGACGAGGTCGGCCAACTGGTCGGACTGGACCCCTTCGGACTCGATGTGGAAGTAGGCGTAGAGGTCGGAGCCGAGCGACTCGACCAGGTCGATCTCGGCGTCGAAGAGGAGGCCGCGTTCGCCCTTGGTCGAGTCGGCGACGATCGCGGCGTCCTCGAAGTTCTCCGGCCGGATGCCGACCACGACCTTGCCGCCGCGGGGCAGCTCGAGGCCGTCGATGTGCCGCGGGTCGACCTCGCCGATCGGCAGGCGGATCTTCGAGTCGACCACCTCGCCGGGCATGAAGTTCATCGACGGCGAGCCGATGAAGCCGGCGACGAAGAGGTTGACCGGGCGCTCGTAGAGCTCGTCCGGGGAGCCGACCTGCTGGAGCACGCCGGCGCGCATCACCGCCACCCGGTCGCCGAGCGTCATCGCCTCGGTCTGGTCGTGGGTGACGTAGACCATCGTCGTTTCGAGGTCCGACTGGAGGCGGGCAACCTCGGTCCGCATCTGCACGCGCAGCTTGGCGTCGAGGTTGGAGAGCGGCTCGTCCATCAGGAACGCTTTCGGGTCGCGGACGATCGCCCGCCCCATCGCCACCCGCTGGCGCTGGCCGCCGGAGAGGTTGGCCGGTCTGCGGTCGAGGTGCTGCACCAGGTCGAGCTTCTCGGCGGCCTCCTCGACCTTGCGGTCGATCTCGGCCTTGTCGACCTTGGCGAGCGAGAGCGCGAAGCCCATGTTCTCGCGCACGGTCATGTGCGGGTAGAGCGCGTAGTTCTGGAAGACCATCGCGATGTCGCGATCTTTCGGCGAGCGATCGTTGACGACCTCGCCGTCGATCTTCAGCTCGCCGCCGGAGATGTCCTCGAGGCCGGCGATCATCCGCAGCGCCGTCGACTTGCCGCAGCCCGAGGGCCCGACGAGGATCACGAACTCGCCGTCGGCGATGTCGAGGTTCATCTCCTTGACGGCTTCGTAGCCGTCGTCAAACACCTTGGTGACTCCATCGAGGACTATCTCTGACATTGGGTTGCTCCTATCCCTTGACGGCGCCGGCGGTGAGGCCGGACACGATGCGGCGCTGGAAGATGAGGACGAAGACGATGATCGGGACCGTCACCACGATCGCCGCGGCGGCGATCGATCCGGTCGGTTCGGTGAAGGTCGATTCGCCGGTGAAGAAGGCGAGCGCCGCGGGCACCGTGCGCGAGTTGTCGGACGAGGTCAGCGAGATCGCGTAGACGAAGTCGTTCCAGCAGAAGATGAAGACGAGGATCGCGGCGGTGAAGACGCCCGGCGCGGCGAGCGGCAGGATCACCTTGCGGAACGCCTGCCAGGGCGTCGCGCCGTCGACCTGCGCCGCCTGCTCGAGGTCCCAGGGGATCTCGCGGAAGAACGCCACCAACACGTACACCGCCAGCGGCAGTGAGAAGGTGAGGTAGGGGATGATCAGGCCGAGGTAGGTGTCGTAGATCCCGATCGCGCGCCACATGTCGAAGAGTGGGCCGACGGTGGAGATCGGCGGGAACATCGCGATCGCCAGGGCACCGGCGAGGATCGCCCGCTTGCCGGGGAAGTCGAGCCGGGCGATCGCGTAGGCGGTGAAGGAGGCGAGGGTGATCGCGACCACGGTGGTGATCAGCGCGATCGCGATCGAGTTGATCAGCGGCCGCAGGAACGGCCCGCTCCAACCGCCTTCGAACAGTGACTTGTAGTTTTCGAGCGAGAAGTGCGCGGGGATGATCCGCTGGTCGGTGATCTCGCTCGGCGGCTTGAGTGAGATCGAGAGCAGCCACAACACCGGGATCAGGGCGAACAGCAGGACGAGGACGATCGCGATCGTCCACAGTGAGTACTCGCGGGCGCCTACCTTCATCTCACCCTCCCGGTCGCCCTTCCTCGACCTTCACCCCGAAGCCTTTGATGAAGACGAAGGCGAGCAGGACGACGCCGACGAAGATCAGCACCGACACCGCCGAGCCGAGCCCGAGGTTCAGTCGGTTGATCAACTGGTTGAAGCCGAGGATCGACACCGATTCGGTGTTCTGCGCGCCGCGGGTCATGATGAAGATCGAGTCGAAGACGCGCGAGGCCTCGAGTACGCGGAACAACACCGCGACGAGGATCGCCGGCTTCATCAGCGGCAGGGTGATCTTGACGAAGCGCTGCCAGGCGGAGGCGCCGTCGACGCGCGCCGCCTCGTAGAGCTCGTCCGGGATCGTCACCAGTCCGGCGAGCAGGAGCAGCGCCATGAACGGCGTCGTTTTCCAGATCTCGGCCATGATGATCACGGCGAGCGAGGAGATGTGGCCGCCGAACCAGTTTTTTTCGTCGGCGATCAGCGGCAGGTTGTCGACGAACCCGGATTCGCTGGCGAAGGCGAACTGCCAGGCGAAGGCGGCGACCACGGTGATGATCCCGTAGGGGATGAGGACGACGGTGCGGACGAGGCCGCGGCCGAAGATCGCCCGGTGCATGACCAGCGCGATCGCCATCCCCAGCACCAGCTCGATCGACACCGAGATCACCATGATCACGAAGGTGTTCCAGACGTCGAGCCACCACAGTTCGGCGCTCAGCACCGTGCCGTAGTTGGCGAAGCCGATGAATTCGGTCTGTTCGGGGAAGCGCAGGTCGAGCTTCTGCAGCGAGAGGACGAAGGCGTAGAGGATGGGGTAGGCGGTGACCGCGAGCATCACGATCACCGCGGGCGCGCAGAGCATCCAGGCGAGTTTCCGTTCCGAGCGGGTCCGGGAGCTCGCCTTGCGCGGCTTCGCGGCGGGTGCCGCGGCGCGCTCTGCGTCGGTCGCCATCAGAGGAGCCCTTCCCGTCTGACGGCCTGTTCGAGGTCGCTCTTCAGTTCTTCGTACTTACCTTCCACGCCTTCGGCGGGGATGCTTTCCGGCGGGTGGAGTGCACGTTGGATCGCCGAGGTCACGTCCTGGTAGGCGGGCGTGACGGGGCGCGGCCCGGCGGCTTCGACCTCTTCGCGGACCAGGCCGGCGAAGCCGGGGTAGGCCTTCTCCACGACCTTGTTGGTGTAGAGGTTCTCGTGCGAGGGGGGCAGGCCGTCGAGTTCGACCGCGGTCAGCTCACTCTTTTCGCCGGAGAGGCAGAGGGCCGCTTCGAAGGCGTCTTCCTGGTGGTCGGAGTAGGCGCTGACCGCGAGGTTGAAGCCGCCGAGTGGCGGTCTGGCCGGGTTCGAGTTGACCGCCGGGAACGGCGCCGCGCCCATGTTTTCGTTGATTTCGGGGGCGTTTTCCTTGGCGCTGGCGAAGGCGAAGGTGTAGTTGGTCATGAAGGCCGCTTCGCCTGCCTCGAAGGCGAGCCGGGCCGAGTCC
>DASZUH010000076.1:0-2141 GCA_035547715.1 Solirubrobacterales bacterium | reverse complement strand
GTCTCGTGGCGGTCACAACCTGCCAGGGCCGCCACGAGACGCCCGGGACGCAACTCGGACGGCCGCCCCGCCCGTGGAGCACGGCAGGCCCGCCAAACCCCACCTCGGACGGCCACCCCGGCCCGGCCGCCCCGCCCGAGGCCACCTCCCTACCCCAACCCGTGCGGGTGCAGGTGGTCTTCGGCCATGCGTTTCAGCCCGACGCGGTCGATCTTGCCGGTGGGGTTCAGCGGCATCTCGTCGAGGAAGACGATCTCCTCGGGGGCCTTGTAGCCGATGCGTTCGCGGCAGTGGACGATCAGGTCGGCGGCCGAGGGCTTCGCGGCGCCCTCGGCGAGGGTGACGTAGGCGCGCACGTTCTCGCCGTGGACGGTGTCATGGACGCCGACCGCGCCGGCCAGGGCGACGGCCGGGTGGTCGACGAGGGCGCCCTCGACCTCGTAGGGGCTGATGTTGGAGCCATCGTGGACGATCACCTGCTTCTTGCGGCCGAAGAACCAGAGGTAACCGTCGGCGTCGGCGCGGGCGAGGTCGCCGGAGTCGAGCCAGCCGTCGACGATCACCTCGGCGGTCGCCTCCGGCGCCTCCCAGTAGCCGACCATGCGGCTCCGGGTCTCGATCCAGATCCGGCCGACCGCCTCGCCCTCGATCGGCGCGCCGTCCTCGCCGCGCAGTTCGATCCGGTAGCCGCCGATCGGCGTCCCGATCGAGCCCTGGCGGATCTCCCCGGAGGGCGGGTTCAGCGTCGCCAGGCCGACCTCGGTCATCCCGTAGCCCTCGACGATCGGGAAGCCGGCCGCGGCGGCGAACTCGGTGAGCAGCTCGGTCGAGACCTTGTCGGCGCCCGCCCGCGCCATCCGCAGCGAGGAGAAGTCGCCGGGGCGCAGATCGTGGTCGTGGATCAGCACCGAGAGCGCCGCCGGGATCATCGCCAGCACCGTCGGCTGCTGGTCGCGCAGCAGCGGCAGCAGCTCGTGGGCGTCGGTGGCGCGGGCGACGACCACCTTGCCGCCGACCGAGAGCGTCGCCAGCGCCCAGAGGAAGCTGCCGACGTGCGACATCGAGGAGCCCGGCAGGAAGACGTCGTCGGCCGTCAGCTCGAAGGCCATCGCGGCGCTGGCGATCATCCAGCGGAGCGTCTCGCGGGTGTGGGTGACGCCCTTCGCCGGGCCGGTCGAGCCGGAGGTGAAGAAGATGACCGCGGGCTCGCCCGGGTCGGGCGGCTCGTTCGGGCGCGGCAGCGGCTCGGCCTCCAGCAGGCGATGGAAGTCATGGGCCCAGCCGGCCTCGGCCTCGGCGGGCTCGTCGTTGCCCTGCGGCAGCGGCTCGGCGTCGTGGTAGGCGACCGTCCCCAGCTCGAGCCCGCCCGCGAGCCCGCTCGCGGCGATGTCCGCGGCCCGCTCGACGTGGGCGAGCAACACCCGGGCGCCGCTGACCGCGAGCGCGTGGTCGATCTCGGCCGCCGTGTAGCGGTAGTTCAGCGGCGTCGCGATCAGCTCCGCCTTGAAGCAGGCCAGGTAGTGGACGACAAGGTCGACCCGGTTGGGCATCAACGAGGCGACCCGGTCGCCCGGCGCGAGGCCGAGCCCGACGTACCCGGCGGCGAGCCGTGAGCTCGCCTCCTCCAGCTCCCGCCAGGTGAGCGAGCGCCGGTTGGAAAGAAGAGCGACCTCCTCCGGCTTGGCGTCGAGGCCGAGCCGGAGGAGGTCGCCGAGCGGCGCCGCCGGAGAATCCAGAGCGGCGCCGCCTATGAGCATCGGCTACTTGCCGCCGACGATGTCTTCCGCCACATAGGCGGCGACGTTACTGATTTCTTCTTCGGACAGGGTGCCTTTGAACGCCGGCATGCCGCCGCCGCCATTGGTCACCTGTTTTTCGGCACCGGCCTGCGTTTTGGCAAGCGGCATGGTCCGGAGGTCAGGACCGCCGTTACCACCGTGACCGGTGGCGCCGTGACAGACCGAGCATTCTTCGGCAAAGACTTCCTTGCCCGCTTCCGCGTTGGGCGCGGCCGCCGTCGCCCCTTCTTCGCCTTCGACCGGTTCGGCGCCGTTTTCGCCTTCTTCGAGTTCTTCTCCGCCTTCGGCTTCTTCGGCGGATTCCTCACCGGCGTGGGTGGTGCCTTCGGCTTCCTCTTCCTC
>DASZUH010000075.1:0-3287 GCA_035547715.1 Solirubrobacterales bacterium | reverse complement strand
GTCGGTGCCGAGGATCCAGAGCGTGTTCCTGCCGCGCATCCGGTTGAGGCGGACGAGCGCGTCCTGCATCGAGCCGTTCAGCGCGTGGCCCATGTGGAGGACGCCGGTGACGTTGGGCGGCGGGATCGCGACCGAGAAGTTGTCCTCCGGCGAGCCGGTCGCCTCGGGGTGGAAGTAGCCGCCCTCCATCCATTCGGCGAAGACCCGCGACTCGACCTCCTTCGGGTCGTAGCGGGTGGTCTTCTCCAGCTGCTCTCGTTTCGCCGCGTCCATGCGGCGAGTCTAGGGATGGAAGGCGGGCGGACGGATCGTGGGACCCCCTCTCTCACAACAGCCGTGGAGGTTCGTTCGGGGGTCCCACGATCCGTCCTCTCAGATTCCAAGGCGGGCCGCCAGTTCGCGGCTCCCCTCTTCGCTCAGCTGCACGGCGCGGGGGCGGTCGGTTCTGCGGATCCAGTCGAGCTCGAAGAGGCGGGACGTGAGGGCGACGCCTAGCTTGCCCGCCAGGTGGGGGCGGCGCTCGGACCAGTCGTTGCAGGCCTTGCCGGCGCGCGGGGGGCGCTCGATGCCGAGGTCGAGGAGGAAGGCGGCACCGGGGTCGGTGAGGAGGAAGACCTCGGCCTCGCGTTCGACCAGGCCGCGGTCGACGAGGGCGTCGGTGATCGCGACCCCGAGGCGTCCGGCGAGGTGGCCGTAGCAGGTGCGGGCGGCGCCGAGGGCGCCGGCGCGGTTGGCCTGGCGGAGGCTGCGGACGGGAGTGCGGGGTGCAAGGGCGGCGAGGGCCTCGACGGCGGCCGCGACCTCGGGGGCTGCGAGCCGGTAGTAGCGGTTGCGGCCGCCGCGCTCGACCGCGAGGAAGCCGGCGGCGTGGAGCTTCGCCAGGTGCTCGGACATCGTCGAGCGCGAGACGCCCGCCACTTCGGCCAGTTCGCTCGGCGGCAGCGCGCGGCCGTCGGTGAGCGCGGTGAGGACCGCGGCGCGGCTCGGGTCGGCCATCAGCGCCGCGGCGGCGGCGATGTCAACGTCGCCCTGGGTGTCGGCGGTCATCGATGCCACCTACCCACGGTACGCGCGAGACGATTCGGCCGCCACCGAACGATCCGGCGCCTACGGTCGATGAATGACCTCCGAAGACGCCCCTCGCGGCCGTGGCCCGGCGCTCGCCGTCGCCTCGGCCGGCTACTTCTTCGTCCTCCTCGACGTGACGATCGTCAACGTCGCCCTGGCCCGCATCGGCAGCGGGCTCGGCGGCTCGCGGTCGGAGCTGCAGTGGGTCGTCGACGCCTACGCGCTGGTGCTGGCGGCGGGGATGCTCGGCGCGGGAGATCTGGCCGACCGGGCCGGGTCGAGGCGCCTCTTCCTCGCCGGCCTGGCGCTGTTCGGCGGCGCCTCGGCGCTCTGCGCGCTCGCGCCCGGAGCGTCGGTGCTGATCGGCGCGCGAGCGATCCAGGGACTGGGGGCGGCGGCGATCCTGCCGAGCTCCCTGGCGATCGTCAACCAGCTCTTCCCCGACGCGAAGGAGCGCCCCAAGGCGATCGGCGTCTGGGCCGGCCTCGGCGGCTCGGCCCTGGTCCTCGGCCCGATCCTCGGCGGCGTCCTCGTCGGTCCTTGGGATGGAGGGCGATCTTCTGGTTGAACGTCCCGCTGGTCCTCGCCGCCCTGCTCGGCGGCCTCGCGACGCTCCCCGCCGGCTCGACCGCCAAAGGGGCGAAGCCCGACTGGATCGGTCAGGGGCTCGGAACGGCCGCCCTTGCCGCCCTCGTCTTCGCGCTCATCGAGGGCGGCAAGGGCGGCTTCTCGAGCGCGCCGGTGGTGGCGGGAGTCGCCGTGGCACTGGTGGCGTTCATCGGCTTCGTCGCGGTCGAGCGCCGCCTGTCGCGGGCCGCCGCAGACGACCGGACGGGTGCCGCGGTCGGCACGCGTCGCGGCTCGGCGTCGTCAGCTCCCCGCCCGCTTCTCGACCTGTCGTGGTTCCGGCGTGCGGAGTTCTGCGGAGCCAACGCCGGTGCCGGACTGATGAACCTCGGGACGCTCGGCGGGCTGTTCGCGCTCGGCCTCTTCTTGCAGCAGGGCGAAGGGCTGTCGCCTCTCGAAGCGGGCCTCGCGTTGGTGCCCCTCGCCCTCCCCCTCGCCGCGCTCACTCCGTTCACCGGGCGACTGGTCGGCTGCGTCGGCCCGCGCCTCCCCGCCGGGCTCGGCCTCACCGCGAGCGGCGTCGGCTACCTGGGGACGGCGCTCGTCGGCGCGCCGTCGATCGATTCTCCCATCGGTTGGGCGTTTCTGGCGGTAGCCGGAGCGGGCATGGGCGTCGCGGTCCCCGGTCTCGTCGCCGGCGCCACCGAGGCGCTCGGCCCCGACCGGGCGGGGATCGCCTCCGCCGTCAACAACACCTCGCGCCAGGTCGGCGGCGCGATCGGCGTCGCCCTGATCGGCGGCATCTCCTCAATCACCACCTCCCTCGCCCTCAGCGCCGCCGCGCTCCTCCTCGGCGGCATCCTCGCGCTGATGGGTGTGGAGAGAAACTCGGTCATAGACCGAGTAAGGCTCCACGGGCACCCCACCGTGGGGGCCTAAGTAGCTCTATTAGCAACTAAGGCTCCACGGCCTAAGCTGCGTCGGGTGTCGGAGCGTTGTCACCACAAGAGCGGGTCGCCGTTCGAACCGCGGATCGGGTTCTCGCGGGCGATCCGGATCGGGGACCACGTCTACGTGTCGGGGACGGGGCCGATCTGGGAGGACGGGTCGTTCGACGAGGACGTCGCGGCCCAGGCTCGCCGGTGTCTCGAGATCATCGTCGAGGCTCTCGCCGGGCTCGGAGCAGGCCCCGAGGACGTCGTCCGCACCCGTATCTACCTCCTCGACCCCGCCGACATCGACACCGTCGGCCCGGTCCACGCCGAGTTCTTCGGCGCCGCCCGACCTGCCGCAACGGCACTCGCCGTCGCGTCCTTCCTCGACGCCCGCTGGAAAGTGGAGATCGAGGCCGAGGCCATCGTCTACTGACAGCGACGAACCGCCGGCCCACGCTCGCCGGGAGGTCCGATGGACCCCCGAACGAAGCTCCCCGCTGTTGTGAGGGAGGGGGTCCATCGGACTGACCCCTTCGCAATGCCCCCTAAGCCGTTTCCTCGCCCAACCGCTGATCCGCCGGCCCGATGTCCTGCTGGGCCGCCTCGGTGACGAGGGTCGGGCGCCGTCCCTGCAGGATCGTCTCCTTGGTCACCACGCACTTGGTGACGTCGACCCGCGAGGGCAGCTCGAACTGGACGTCGAGCAGCGTCTCCTCG
>DASZUH010000074.1:0-9896 GCA_035547715.1 Solirubrobacterales bacterium | reverse complement strand
GCGCGCTCGGGCGCCAAGGAAAAGGCCGGCTACGAGGGCGGTCAGAACCCGATCCACATGCGGATGCGAAAGCTTCGCGGCCCGCACATGAAGAAGTCGATGCCCTTCGAGAACTTCCGCACCAAGACCCAGCCCGTGAATCTTGCCGATCTCGAGGAGCGTTTCGAGGCGGGCGACGAGGTCACTCCCGAGACGCTGAAGGCCAAGGGCCTCGCGACCCGCACCGACCCGGTGAAGATCCTCGCCCGCGGCGAGATCTCGACCAAATTGACGGTCAGTGCGCACGCCTTCAGCAAGGCGGCCAAGGAGAAGATCGAAGCCGCCGGCGGTACCTGTCAGACTCTGGAGCCGTAATGCTCAGGACTATTCTCAACGCGTTCGGCGTTGCGGACATCCGGAAGAAACTCCTCTTCACGGCCGCGATGCTGGCGCTGTATCGCCTCGGCGCCTACATCCCGGCGCCGGGCGTCAACGTCGACGCCGTCAAGGAAGTGTCGAACAACTTCGGCGGCTCGAACGTCCTCGGGTTCCTGAACCTCTTCTCCGGCGGCAGCCTCTCGAGGCTGTCGCTTTTTGCGTTGGGGATCATGCCGTACATCACGGCCTCGATCATCCTGCAGCTGCTGACGGTCGTGCTGCCGTCGCTGGAGCGGCTGCAGAAAGAGGGTGAGGTCGGGCAGCAGAAAATCACCCAGTACACGCGCTACCTGACCGTCGCGCTCGCCTTCTTCGAGTCGATCGGCTACGTCTTCCTGTTCCGCTCCTTCGGCAACGAAAGCGGCACCAACGTGCTCGGTCAGCTCAACTTCCCGAAGGTGATGCTGATCGTCATCTGCCTGACCGCGGGCTGCACGCTCCTGATGTGGCTGGGCGAGCTGATCACCCAGCGCGGCGTCGGCAACGGCATCTCGCTGATGATCTTCGCCTCGATCGCCTCGTCGATCCCGAACGGCATCACCAAGTGGTGGAACAACCCCGACCAGGTGTTCGTCGTGATGATGCCGTTCATCGCGCTGGCGGTGATCGTCGCGATCGTCTTCGTCCAGGAGGGCCAGCGGCGCATCCCGGTCCAGTACGCGAAACGCATGGTCGGGCGCAAAATGACCTCGGGCGGCTCGACCTACCTGCCGCTGCGGGTCAACATGGCGGGCGTCATCCCGGTCATCTTCGCCGCCTCGATCATGGCCTTCCCGCCGACGATCGGGCAGCTGCTGAACACCCCGGCGGCCCTCGACTTCGCCGAATTCTTCAGCCCCAACAGCTGGCCCTACGTGCTCGGCGAGATCTTCTTCATCATCGTCTTCACCTACTTCTACACCGCGGTGACGTTCAACCCGGTGGACCAGGCCGACAACCTCAAACGCTACGGCGGGTTCATCCCCGGCGTGCGCCCGGGGCGGCCGACGGCGGAATATCTCGACCGGATCCTCTCGCGACTGACCTTCCCCGGCGCCCTCTACCTGGGCGCGGTGGCGGCGCTGCCGACGATCCTGATCAGCCAGACCTCGGCGAACTTCTACTTCGGCGGCACCTCGATCCTGATCGTGATCGGCGTGGCCTTGGACACCGTGAAGCAGCTGGAGGCGCAGCTGATGATGCGCAACTACGAGGGTTTCTTGAAATAACCTGAGGGCCCTGCAAACCGGCGCATCTCGGGGTCTTCAGTCGGTCTCCTCGGGTCACGCACCTGAGTGCGCTCCCCTCGTCGTCCTCCCTGCATCCCCCGACCTGCTTGGTTTTCGGACCCTCAGGAAGCGGTTTGCCTCGCGGAACCCTCGGCCGCGCCTCGCATATCCAGGAACCGTGACACGCCCGAGGTGAAGCGCTTTCAAATAGGCTCCCCGGATGCCTGAGCTGAACCTTGTCCTGCTCGGCCCGCCTGGCTCCGGTAAGGGGACGCAGGGCGAGCGGCTGAACGCTGACCTCCACCTGCCGTACTACGCGACGGGTGACATCCTTCGCGGCGCCGTCCGCGACGAAACGGCGCTGGGGAAGAGCGCCAAGGAGTACATGGACCGGGGCGACCTGGTCCCGGACGAGCTGATCGTCGGGATCATCGCCGAGCGGATCGACTCCGAGGAGGCCCGGCAGGGCTTCATCCTCGACGGGTTCCCCCGCACGACCCCGCAGGCCGAGGCGCTCGACGCCAAGCTCGGCGAGCTGGGGCGGGCGGTCTCCGCGGTGCTGCTGATCGACGTCTCCGACGACGAGGTCGTGCGGCGGCTCGGCGGCCGGCGCACCTGCGAGGCCGAGGGCCACGTGTACCACGTCGAGTTCAACCCGCCGAAGGTGGAAGGCGTCTGCGACATCGACGGCTCGCCGCTGATCGTCCGCGACGACGACAAGCCCGACGTGATCCGCAAGCGGCTCGCCACCTACCACGAGAAGACCGAGCCGCTGGTCGCCTATTACGAGGAGAAGGGCGTCCTGCGGCGGGTCGACGGCGAGCGCGATCCGGACGAGGTCACGCGCGAGCTGCGCGACATCCTCGCCGCGGTCGGCTCCTAGTCGGCCCTCCGCCTCGACGCTCTAACGTTCATCCCATGATCATCCGCAAGACGCCCGAGCAGGTCGACCAGATGGCGGCCGCCGGCGACATCCTCGTCCGCACGATGAAAGTCCTCAAATCGAAGGCGCGACCGGGGATCACGACGTTGGAACTGGACGAGGCGGCGGAGAAGTTCATCCGCTCCCAGGGCGCCGTGCCGTCGTTCAAAGGCTATCGGGGGTTCCCCGGGTCGATCTGCGCGTCGCCGAACTCGATGGTCGTCCACGGGATCCCCGACGGGTACGAATGCAGGCGCGGCGACGTGCTCTCGATCGACATCGGCGTGACCTACGAGGGCTGGGTCGCCGACGCCGCGGTCACGGTGCCGATCGGGCCGATCTCGACCGAGGCCAAAAACCTGCTCGAGGTGACGCGGAACTCGCTCTTCGACGGGGTCGAGCAGATGGTCGCCGGCAACCACCTCGGTGACGTGTCGCACGCGATCCAAGCCTCGGTCGAGTCGCACGGGCTGTCGGTGATCCGCACCCTGGTCGGTCACGGGATCGGGCGCGAGATGCACGAGGAGCCGCAGGTGCCGAACTTCGGCGAGGCCGGCCGCGGGCCCGAACTCGAGATCGGCACGGTGCTGGCGATCGAGCCGATGGTCAACGCGGGCGGGCCGCTGGTGCGGATGGGCGACGACGGCTGGTCGGTGTTCTCCGAGGACGGCAGCCTCGCCGCCCACTTCGAGTTCACCGTCGCGGTGACCCCCGACGGTCCCCGCATCCTCACCCCCTGGCACGAAGCCGAGTAGCGCCCGCCACTGCGGCGTACCGTCGCGGCATCGCCGCGCCAGTTTGCCCGCGACCGTTCGCGGGCATATATTCCCCGGGCGGCTCGGGAGGCTGCCAGGGAACTTTTGGAGGAGGTTTTTGTGGTCCGTCGTAGCTCTCTGCGCGCTTTCCTTGCCCTGCTCGCCTGCCTCGTGGCGGGCGCCGCGTTCGCCGGCACCGCCCTCGCGAACGCCGTCCAGCCCTACGGCACCAACGACGCCGGCGGCTTCCGCAACGTGCTCCCGCCGGGGGAGAACGGCCTCGACACCCTGCCGCAGGTCCTCGAATTCAAATCCTCGAAGTCGATCCCGAACCACTTCGACGACCAGCAGCCGCTCTACGAAAACCTCCTCTATGGCGCGCCGACGCTGACCGACGAAACGATCCCGAACTACTTCAAGGACGCCACCTTCGGCGTCGCGCCGGGCGAAGTCGAATCGACGATCGAACCGAAACCGGGGGTGACGATCCTCCGCGACAAGGCCTACGGCATCCCCCACATCTACGGCGAAACGCGCGCCGACACGATGTTCGGCGCGGGATACGCGGGCGCCGCCGACCGCCTCTTCCTGATGGACGTGCTGCGCCACACCGGTCGCGCCGAATCGGCCTCCTTCCTCGGCGGCTCGAACGCCGCCTCCGACGCCGGCCAGTGGGCCTTCGCGCCGTACACCGAAGCCGATCTCGAAGAGCAGATCCACGAGATGGAAACCGAACACGGCGCCGCCGGCAAGCAGGCGGTCGAAGACATCGACAGCTACGTCGAAGGGATCAACGCCTACGTCGCCGCCGCCGGCCTCGACCCGAAACTGAAACCGGCCGAGTACTCCTTCATCAACAAGCCGATGGAACCGTGGAAACCGACCGACATCATCGCGATCGCCTCGCTGGTCGGCGGCATCTTCGGCAAGGGCGGCGGCAACGAGCTGCACTCGGCGCTGACGATGGAGGCGATGGTCGAACGGATGGGCAAGAAGGCGGGCCGTGCGGCCTGGGAAGGCTTCCGCTCGAAGAACGACCCGGAAGCGCCGACGACGATCGCAAAGCCGTTCCCGTACGAGACGCGGAGCGCCTTCGCCAAGCGCGGCCTGGCGCTGCCGGAACCGAAGAGCGTCTACGAACCGCCGATCGCCAGTGGCTCCGAGGCGGGCGAGGGAACCGCCGGCCTGAACACGGTCGGCGGGCGGCTCACCCGCGGCCTCGAAGAAGCGGGGCACGCCTCGAATTGGGAGCTGGTCTCGGCCAAGCACTCCGCCGACGGCCACCCGATCGCGGTGATGGGTCCGCAGGTCGGCTATTACGTGCCGCAGATCCTGATGGAGGAGGACCTGCACGGCCCCGGCATCGACGCCCGCGGCGCCGCCTTCCCCGGGGTCAACCTCTACGTCGAGCTCGGCCACGGCCGTGACTACGCCTGGAGCGCGACGACGGCGACCTCCGACAACGTCGACACCTTCGCCGAGGTCCTCTGCAAGGACAAGTTCCACTACCTCTACAAGGGCAGGTGCCTGAAGATGGAAAAGCTCACCAAGACGGAGAGCTGGACCCCGAACACGATCGACCAGACGCCGGCGGGCTCGCAGAAGCTGACCGCCTACCGGACCGTGCACGGGATCGTCTTCGCCCGCGGGAAGGCCGACGGGAAGAAGGTCGCCTTCGTCCACGCGCGGAGCACCTACTTCCACGAGGCCGACTCGGTGATCGGGTTCGGCGAGCTGAACGAACCGGGAGTGGTGACCGGGGTGAAGGGCTTCAAAAAAGCCATCTCCAACATCAACTTCCTCTTCAACTGGAGCTACGTCGACGCCAACCACATCGCCTACGCGCTGTCGGGGGCGATGCCGCAGCGGGCGCGGGGGACCTCGCCCGACTTCCCGATCCTCGGCACCGGCCAGTACGACTGGAAGGGCTTCGACCCGAAGACGCACTCGGCCGAATGGCTGCCGTTCGCGAAGCACCCGCAGGCGGTCGACCCGGCATCCGGGTACCTCGTCTCCTGGAACAACAAGCAGGCGCCGGAATGGGCGGCGGCCGACGACAACTACAGCTACGGGCCGGTCCAGCGCCAGCAGATGATCGCCGACCACATCAGGAACGACATCAAGGGCGGCAAGAAGATGACGATCGCCCAGCTGGTGCAGGCGATGGAGGAACCGGCGACCGAGGACCTGCGCGCCGACAAGGTGCTGCCGATCCTCCTCAAGGCGATCGGGACGCCGAAGTCGGCCAAGCTGAAGAGCGCCCTGGCCGAGCTGAAGACGTGGCGGTCGCACGGCGCGCACCGCCGTGACATGGACCGCAACGGCGAAGACGAAGAAACGCCGGCGATCGAGCTGATGGATGCCTGGTGGCCGAAGCTGCTCGAAGCCGAGTTCAAGCCGGTGCTCGGGCCGAAGGCCTACGAAGACCTCGAAGGGATGCTCGAAACGGGCAGCTACACCGGTGGGTCGCCGACCGAACCGAGCTTCGACGACGGTTGGTGGGGCTTCGTCTCCAAGGACCTGCGCGACGTGATGGGCCCGACCCCGAAGGCCCCCTGGAGCCGCGGCTACTGCGGCGGCGGGTCGAAGGCAAAGTGCAGGCAGGTGCTCGAAAAGAGCCTCGCGGCGGCGCTCAAGGTGAAGCCCGCGGCGCTCTACGGCGGCGGCGACGGAGCCTGCGCCTCGAACCCGCAGCCGTCCTGCTTCGACGCCAACCGCCCCCAGGAAACCTCGGGCATCGAACTGGGCAGCTTCCCGTTCCAAAACCGCCCGACCTTCCAGCAGGTGGTGACGTTGACGCAGAAGTTGGGGCGGTAGGAGAGCCCGGCCCGCTGCTCGGGGTCGGGCGGGGCGGGTCGCGGGCGACTGGTGGCCGCGGCGGCCGTCCGAGACGCCCGGGACGTGAGGGGTCCGTGGAGAAGGGGCGCCGGGGGGCGCGGTCGACCTGACCGGCGCCATGGGGTGGGTTAGGTCGACCACGCCGTCGGGATCGCGGAGGAAGTCGGGACGGACCGTGACGTTCTATGAGCCTTCGTCACGGACCCTGCGCCGATGCCCTCCGGTCGTCGCTTGTTCGGCATAGGCGAACAAGCGACGACCGGAGGCGGGCCGCCGGGTCACCGACGGGCGGTCCCCCGGCAAGTCGTCACGGGGACGGGGCGAACTCCACGCTCTTGTCACCCTTCCGCCCGGTTCGTCACTGGTCCGTATGGCTTCGGTCACCTCCGCCGGGGCCCGGGACGAACCTGTCGCCTTTAGTCGCCCTCTGGGCGACTAAAGGCGACAGGTTGACGGCCGGGCGCCAGGGAGACGGGTCGGACCGTGACGTTCCATGCGTCTTCGTCACGGGACCTGCGCATTCGTCACGGACCATGCGCTCCTTCCCGGCGACACGCGCACGTCTCCTGGCGCACGAGCCGCACGTCCCCCGTCCCACGTCACGAACCCTCGCACCTCTCCCCATGGACCCGGCCGTCCCGGCCACGGCCACAACCTGCCGGGGCCGTGGACGGGACGGCCGGGCGCACCTCGGACGGCCGCCACCCTCCGAGCCGGCCGCCACCTCCGGGCGCCGGCTTGCCCCGCCCCCGAACCCTCGACCCGACCCCCTACAGCACCACGGCCAAGGTGAACCCGTCGTAGCCCTTGGCGCCGACGGTCTGGATCGTCGTCGCGCTCACCCGCGGCTCTTCGGCGAGGTACTCGTGGAAGGTGCGCTGGGCCTCGGAGGACGCGTCGCCTTCGGGGTCGGCGATGCTGCCCTCGCGGACGACGTTGTCGGCGAGGATCAGGCCGCCGGGACGGGTGCGGTCGAGGGCCCAGGCGAAGTAGGCCGGGGTGTTGACCTTGTCGGCGTCGATGAAGACGAAGTCGAAGGGGCCGCAGCCCTCGGAGGCGAGGAGGGGGAGGGTCTCGAGGGCGGCCCCGACGCGGAGGTCGACCAGGTCGGCGAGGCCGGCACGTTCGATGTTGGTCCAGGCGACCTCGGCGTGGGCGGGGTCGAACTCGAGCGTGGTCAGCAGGCCGTCGTCGGGCAGGGCCCGGGCCATCGCGATCGTCGAGTAGCCGGCGAGGGTGCCGAACTCGAGGATCCGCTGGGCGCCGAGCGCCCGGACGAGGATCTCCAGCAGGCGCGCCTGCGGCCGCGTCACCTGGATCGGGGGCAGGCCCGCCGCGTCGGCGTCGGCCTGGGCGGCTTCGAGGGCCGGGTCGGGCAGGGCGAAGAGGGTCGCCCCGATGAAGGCGTCGACGGCGTCGAAGGTATCCTGATCTGGACGCCGCGGCACGCCCACATCCTGTCACGGCGACCCGGTTGCGGCCCGGATCCGTCCCCTGCTATCTTTCCTGGTCGGCCCAGTGGGCCATGTTTCACCCTGCCGTCCGACTCATGGGACGGGCGGGGATCCTGTATTCGAGAGGAAACCGGAGCGATGAAGGTTCGAGCGTCCGTCAAGCCGATGTGCGAGAAGTGCAAGGTCATCCGCCGCAATGGTGCGGTCCTCGTCATCTGCTCAAACCCGCGACACAAGCAGCGTCAGGGCTAGGCAGATGGCACGTATCGCCGGGGTCAACATCCCCGACAACAAGCGGATCGAGATCGGGCTCACCTACATCTTCGGGATCGGTCACTCGACCTCGCTGCAGATCCTCCAGGAAACCGGGATCGACCCCGGCATCCAGGGCAAGGACCTGACCGAGGACGAGACCATCAAACTGCGCGACGCGGTCGAGAACCACGAGGTCGAGGGTGACCTTCGGCGCGAGCGCTCGCAGAACGTCAAACGGCTGATGGAGATCGGCTCCTACCGCGGACTGCGTCATCGCCGCGGCCTGCCGGTCCGTGGCCAGCGCACGAAGACCAACGCGCGCGGCCGCAAGGGCCCCCGGCGGCTGAGCATCGCCGGCAAGAAGAAACCCAGGTAGGAGAGAAGAGTGGCGGAGAAAAAAGCCTCCAAAGGGCGCAAAGGTCGTCGCGTCAAAAAGAACATCAGCTACGGCCAGGCGCACATCAAGACTTCGTTCAACAACACGATCGTCACGCTGACCGACACCGACGGCAACGTGATCGCGTGGGAGTCCGCCGGCTCCGCGGGCTTCAAAGGCTCGCGTAAGTCGACCCCGTTCGCCGCCCAGGTGACCGCCGACGCGGCCGCCAAGAAAGGCATGGAACACGGCCTCGAAAAAGTCGAAGTCTTCGCCAAGGGCGCCGGCTCCGGCCGCGAGACGGCGATCCGCTCGCTGCAGGCCGCCGGCCTCGACGTCACCACCGTGAAGGACGTGAGTCCGCAGGCCCACAACGGCTGTCGGCCGAAGAAGCGGAGGCGGGTATGAAGGCGCACGGAGCGAGCATCCATCATCGGTTCCTCTGCGAGCGGAGTGCGCCGGAACGAGGTGTTCTCTAGTGGCCCGCGACACCTCCCCGCAGTGCAAGCAGTGCCGCCGCGAGGGTCAGAAACTCTTCCTCAAGGGTGAGCGCTGCTTCACCGACAAGTGCGGCGTCGAGCGTCGCTCCTACCCGCCCGGCGAGCACGGCCGCGGCCGCCTGCGCCAGAGCGAGTACCGCCTGCAGCTGCGCGAGAAGCAGAAGACCCGCCGCTACTACCAGGTGCTGGAGAAACAGTTCCGCGCCTACTACGAACACGCCTCCCGCATGGACGGCGTGACCGGCGAGAACCTGCTGCGGCTGCTCGAGTCCCGCTTCGACAACGTGCTGGTGCGACTCGGCTTCGCCGCCTCGCGCCGCCAGGCCCGCCAGCTGATCAACCACGGCCACTGGCTGATCAACGGCCGCCGCGTCGACATCCCCTCTTACCAGGTGCGTCCCGAGGACATCATCTCGATCAAACCGAGCTCGAGCGCGGCCGACACGGTCCGTCGCGCGACGGAACTGGTTTCGACGGTCCCCGCGTGGCTGCAGGCCGACCACGACGCCCTGACCGCCAAGGTCCTGCGCTACCCCGAGCGCTCGGAGATCTCGGCGCCGGTCCAGGAGCAGCTGATCGTCGAGCTGTACTCCAAGTAGTCCCCAGGCGCCCGCAATTCAGAAAAGAAGCAACGTAAGGAACTCATGACCACTGATTTCCAGGTCCCCCGTATCACCGCCGAGAAAGTCGACGACCGTCGCGGCACGTTCACGATCGAGCCGCTCGACAAGGGTTTCGGCTACACGTTCGGCAACAGCCTCCGCCGCGTCCTGCTCTCCTCGTTGGGCGGCGCCGCGATCACGAGCGTCCGCATCGAGGGGGTCGCCCACGAGTTCTCGACCGTCCCCGGCGTCAAAGAGGACGTCACCGACATCGTCCTCAACCTGAAGGACCTCGTCGTCCGCATGCACACCGATGCCGACGAGGTCGAGGCGCCGCTGGTGGCGACCGGCCCCGGCGAGGTGAAGGCGAAGGACATCGACCTGCCCTCCGGCGTCGAGATCCTCAACCCCGAGGCGCCGATCGCGACGCTCGAGAAAAAAACCAAACTCGAGGTCTACCTGACGATCGGCCGCGGCCGCGGCTACTCGCCCGCCGAAGAGAACAAGTCGGACGAGCAGCCGATCGGCGTGATCCCGATCGACTCGATCTTCTCGCCGATCCGCCGCGC
>DASZUH010000073.1:0-5391 GCA_035547715.1 Solirubrobacterales bacterium | reverse complement strand
GCAGCCCTGGGCGATCTGCAGCCAGCCCTGGAACTCGCGCTCGCGCCGGGTCGGCAGGTGGCCGGCGAAGTCCTCGAACTCGAAGTACCCCTGCGCGGTCAGCGAGTCGGAGTTGAGGAACTCGGCCAGCTTGTGGATCTGACCGGGACCGAAGGCGACGTCGACGAAGGGAAAGCGTTCGAACACCTCCTCCTTGACCGACTGGGCCCAGCAGCCACCGACGCCGACCGTGCGGGTCGGGTCTTCGCTCTTCAGTCGCTTCGCCTCGCCCAGATGGGCGATGAAGCGGCTGTCCGCCGACTCGCGGATCGAGCAGGTGTTGAAGAGGATCAGGTCGGCTTCGCCACGCGCCGCGGCCTCCTCGTAGCCGAGCGAAGTCAGCATGCCCCGCATCCGCTCGGAGTCATGCACGTTCATCTGGCACCCGAAGGTGGTGACGTGGAAGCGCTTCACGCGCTCAGGGTACCGAGGGAGCTACACGCGCCGGGGCGCTACTTGCCGACGATTTCGTGAACGACGTAGGCGGCGACGTTTTCGATTTCTTCTTCCGACAGGGTCCCGGCGAACGGAGGCATCCCGCCGCCGCCGTTGGTGACCTGCTGGATCGCGCCTTCTTCGGTCTGCGCGAGCGGCATCGTCGTCAGATCGGGCCCGCCGTTGCCGCCGTGACCGGTGGCGCCGTGGCAGGTCGAGCAGTTTTCAGAGAAGACGACCGCACCGGCTTCGGCGTTACCGCCTTCGGTTTCTTCGCCTGCTGCTTCCGCTTCTTCGCCGGAGGCTTCGGTTTCTTCTTCGGAGCTTTCGCCGCCTTCCGAGGCTTCTTCGCCGCCGCCTTCGGCTTCTTCTTCTTCACGTTTTTCGGCTTCCGCTTCTTTGAACGGGCCGCTGGTCTCGCGTTCCTGGATTTCTTCGCTCGCCTTGACGTACTCGGCGTTGTGCTCGCGCGACTCGTCCTTGCCGTGCAGGACGGCGAACGTGCCGGAGAGCACGGCGAAGGCCGCGAACCAGATGATGATCACCGGCATCCATTTGCCGGGAAAGTTGTTGCCGCCTTTGAGACCGATGAAGCTGACGGTTACGGCGGACGCGGCGAGGATGCCGCCGCAGATGAAGAAGAGAGTTTCGTTGGACATCAGGCGGCGCGAATCCTATTGGTCTGAGGGAAGCGAGTGCGTGCTGACCGTGCCCGGGCGCGCTAGGCGGCCCGGGCCTCGGTGATCGGCGAAACGTCCTCGGCGACCGCATCGCCCGGCGTGTCGCCGATTCCGAGCGCCGTGCGTACCTTGGTTTCGATCTCCAGCGACAGCTCCGGGTTGTCTTTGAGGAACTGTTTCGCGTTGTTGCGGCCCTGCCCGAGGCGGGTCTCGCCGTAGGAGAAGAACGAGCCGGATTTCTGCACCAGGTCCTGTTCCATGCCGAAATCGAGCAGGCCGCCCTCGCGCGAGATGCCGACCCCATACTCGATGTCGAACTCGGCCTGGCGGAACGGCGCCGCGACCTTGTTCTTGACGACTTTCACGCGCACCCGGTTGCCGACCGCCTCGGTCCCTTCCTTGAGGGTCTCGATGCGGCGGATGTCGAGCCGCTGCGACGAGTAGAACTTCAGCGCCCGGCCGCCCGGCTGGGTCTCCGGCGAGCCGAACTGGACGCCGACTTTTTCGCGGATCTGGTTGGTGAAGAGGCAGACCGTCTTGGTCCGGTTCAGCGAGCCCGCCAGTTTCCGCAGCGCCTGCGACATCAGTCGCGCCTGGAGGCCGACCGTGGTGTCGCCGATCTGGCCGTCGAGCTCCGCTTTCGGGGTCAGCGCCGCGACCGAGTCGATCGCGACCACGTCGACCGCCGCCGAGGCGATCAACCGGTCGGCGATCTGCAGCGCCTGCTCCCCGTAGTCGGGCTGCGAGACGAGCAGCTCGTCGGTGTCGACGCCGATCGCCCGCGAGTAGACCGGGTCGATCGCGTGCTCGGTGTCGATGAAGGCGCAGACGCCGCCGCGGGCCTGGGCCTGGGCGATGATGTGGTTGACCAGCGTCGTCTTACCGGAGGACTCGGGGCCGAAGATCTCGACGATCCGGCCGCGCGGCACGCCGCCGATCCCCAGCGCCAGGTCGAGGGCGAGCGAGCCGGTCGGGATCGAGTCGACCTTGATCGTGCCTTTGTCGCCGAGGCGCATCAGCGAGCCGACGCCGAAATCGCGCTCGATCTGGGTGACGGCCGCCTCCAGCGCGGCGTCCTTCGCTTTCGCCTCCTTCGCCGTGAGGCCCTTCAAGTTCACTTTCTCATCCGCCATCAGATCATCACCTCACTGCTGCCCGCTTCTGGACAGCTCGACTTGGGCCAGCGGGACGTATCGGGAGCCCCCCGGCTGGAGTTCAGAACGGTAAAGCGTCAATCGGACGCCATAGAACGGCTCCTTGAGCGACTTCGGCAGCTCCGCGGGCCATCTTTCGACGACCGCCGGACGACGCGACCCGCGCCCCTCCGACCGCACCCTCGCGACCGTCACGTGGGGCCAGAAATCGCGCTCCTCGGGCTCGTGCAGGCCTTCCTCGGCCAACCGCGCCACCAGCCCCCGCTGCAGGTCACCGGTGGCCGGAGAGGGCGCCGGGAGCGCGAACATCGAGACCCGCCTCCGTCGCGGCATCGGGATCGGGTCCTCGAGCTTCAGCAGGACCATCTGCCCGGTGGTCTCCCGCACCACGTCGGCGATCGCCTCGGCCTCGGCCGCCTCGCGGTGCCCGAGGAAGGCGAGCGTCAGGTGCAGCGACTCGGGCGGCACCGGCTTCAGCGCCGGGTCGACCAACTCCTCCCGTCCCCAGGCGGCGACCCCGCCCCGGATCTCATCCGGCAGGTCGAGCGCGACGAACAGCCTTTGGCGCCCTGGTTTTCCTTCTTGACTTGCCATGAGGCCAAGCTAGGAAGGAAATGCGCACGGCTCAACACCGCATCGCAACTTCTTCGTGAATTTGCGCGCGCAAAAGATCGCGCAGCAGGTGCATCGCGACCAGTGCCGACCGCTCGCGGATGTCCGCGCGGTTGCCGGGGATGACCGGATCGCGGGCGATCGCGGTGCCGTCGGCGAGCCGGGCGTTGAAGCAGACGTAGCCGACCGGCTTCTCCGCGGTCCCCCCTCCCGGCCCGGCGATCCCGGTGATCGCTACCGCGACGTCGGCGCCGAAGCGCTCCAGAGCGCCCTTCGCCATCGCCTCGGCGACCTCCGGCGACACCGCCCCGAACTCTTCGAGCATCTCCTTCGGCACCCCGAGCAGCTCTTCTTTGGCCGCGTAGGAGTACGTCACGGCGCTCCCGGCGAAGTAATCCGACGCCCCTGGCACGTCGGTGATCCGCGCCGCCAGCAACCCGCCGCTGCACGACTCGGCGAGCCCCAGCCGACGGCCCCGCAACAGCTTCGCCACCTGTTCGTCGATCGTCTCGCCGTCGAGGCTGAAGGTCTCGCGCGGGTGGCGGCGCGCGAGGCCGTCGCGGACGGCCATCGCCACCGCCTCGGTCTCCTCCCGCCAGCGCACGTCGATCTCGATCTCGCCGCGCCGCAGGCAGGTCGTCACCTCGACCGCGTCGACGTCGACCCCGTCGTCGTCCTCGATCTCGCGCAGGCTCTTGGCGACTTCCGACTCGGGCACGCCGAACATCCGCATCGTCAGCCCGTGTAGCGGCGTCGTCCGCGCCAGCACGGCCTTGACCGCGTCGGTCGCCAGCGCCACCGGCCACATCGGCTGCAGCTCCCGCGGCGGGCCGGGCAGGACGATCACCACGCGCTCCGGCCCGTCGCCGAACGGCACCACCAGCCCCGGCGCGGTGCCCACCGGGTCGAGCGCCTCGGCTCCCTCCGGCACCATCGCCTGCTTGCGGTTGGCGTCCATCACCGCCGCCTCGTCGATCTTGAAGCTCCGCGTTTTGGCGAAGCGACGGAGGATCGCGGCGATCTTCGCCTCCATCTCCGCGTCGAGCACCAGCGGCCGCCCGGCGAAGCGCGCGACGATCTCCGCCGTCAGGTCGTCCGCGGTCGGCCCGAGGCCGCCGCTGGTGACGATCAGGTCCACCCCCTCCGCCGCGAGGAAGCGCAGCGCGGCCCCGAGGTCGTCGGGCCGATCGGCGACGACGATGATGTGGGCGACCTCGATCCCCAGCTCGGCCAGCCGTTCGCTGACCCAGGGACCGTTCATGTCGGTGATGCGAGCGGTGATCACCTCGGTCCCGGTGACCACGATCCCCGCTCTGACCACGCCCTCCTTCACGAGGGCGAAACTACCGGACCGCGTCGGTCAGGAAGCGTCGCCGTCGACGTCGGCCCCGACCGGGGACGGCGCCTGGCCGCCGCCGGACCCCGGCCCGCCGACCACCCGCGCCAGATCGGCCTGCGTGATCAGCACCTGCCGCGGTTTCGAGCCCTCGTAGCCGGAGATCACGCCGCGCCGCTCGAGCATGTCGATCAGCCGCCCGGCCCGCGTGTAGCCGACCCGCAGGCGGCGCTGGATCATCGACACCGAGGCCGTTTCGGTCTGCACGACCAGGCGGATCGCCTCGTCGAGCAGGTCGTCGGAGTCGGGATCGAAGTCGTCCTCGCCGCGCCCGCCCTCCTCGCCGGCCCCCTCCGGCGTCTCCAGCAGTTCCTCCTCGAACTCCGGTTCGCCCTGCCTCGCCCAGTGATTGGTGATCGCGGCGATCTCGTCCTCGGTGATGAACGCGCCCTGGACGCGCTGCAGTTTCGAGGTCCCGGCGCCGCGGAACAGCATGTCGCCCTGGCCGAGCAGCGACTCGGCGCCGCCCTGGTCGAGGATCACCCGGGAGTCGGTCTGCGAGGACACCGCGAAGGCGATCCGGCTCGGGATGTTGACCTTGATCGTGCCGGTGATGATGTCGGTGGACGGCCGCTGGGTCGCCAGCACCAGGTGGATGCCGGTCGCCCGCGACTTCTGCGCCAGGCGGATGATCGAGTCCTCGACTTCGGCGGGCGCGACCATCATCAGGTCCGCGAGCTCGTCGATCACGCAGAGGATGTGCGGCAGCGGGGCCTCGCCCGCCTTGCGACGGATCCGGTTGAGCTCCTCGAGGTTGCGGGCGCGGGCCTGCGACATCACGCCGTAGCGCGTCTCCATCTCGGTGATCAGGTTGGCGAGGACGTTGGCGGCCAGCCGCGGCGAGGTCACCACCGGCGTCAGCAGATGCGGGACGTGCTCGTAGTGGTTGAGCTCGACCTGCTTCGGGTCGACCAGCACCAGGCGCACCTCGTTGGGCGAGGACGCCATCAGGATCGAGGAGAGCATCGCGTTGACGCAGGCGCTCTTGCCCGAGCCGGTGGTGCCGGCGACGAGGACGTGCGGCATCTTCGCGATGTCGGTCCAGACCGCGTTGCCGTCGATCCCCTTGCCGAGC
>DASZUH010000072.1:0-5512 GCA_035547715.1 Solirubrobacterales bacterium | reverse complement strand
CGAATGCGGGGTTCTCGTGAAAAAGATGCAGCCGCTCGAAACAGGGGAGCCGTGCCCGAAGCCGACCCCCGGCGAGTCCTCGCAGACCTTCATCAAGCGGATCGTCGCCGTCGGCGGCGACACGCTCTCGATCAAGGAAGGCCACCCGGTCGTGAACGGCGTCGAGAAGACCGACGAGCCCTACATCAACCCCTGCGGGGGCGGTTATGAGTGCAATTTGCCGAAGACGATCAAGATCCCGCCCGGTTACTTCTTCATGATGGGGGACAACCGTGGCGAAAGCGACGACAGCCGTTACTGGGGCCCGGTCCCCAAGTCCTGGATCATCGGCGAGGCCTTCGCCACCTACTGGCCGCCGGATCGCATCGGCACCCTCTAGCGAAGGAGGCCGCTAGGTGGCCGGGAAAGTGCACCAGCGGCGCCTGCGCCGCAGCCAGCGGCTCTTCGACTTCGACCGCGGGCTCGCCCACCGCTACGTCGCGGGTGCCGACGAGGCCGGACGCGGCTGCCTGGCCGGGCCGCTGGTCGCGGCCGCGGTCCTCTTCGACTACGAGCGCCTCTCGATGAGCGATCGCCGTATCCTCGGCGGCCTCCACGACTCCAAGCAGATGACCGAGGAGGCGCGCCTCGAGATGTTCCCCTGCGTGCTGCGGGCGGCGGCGCGGACCAGCATCGTGATCCGCTCGGCGCCGGGGATCGACCGTCGTGGCCTCCACATCACCAACTGCGAGGCGCTCGGCGACGCGCTGGCGCGGCTCGAGCCGGGGCCGGAGGCGATCTGCCTGGTCGACGGGTTCCGGCTGCCGCGTTGCGAGGTCCCGCACCGGCGCGTGGTCGGCGGCGACCGCACGAGCGCGGCCATCGCCGCCGCCTCGGTGCTGGCCAAGGTGACCCGCGACCGCTACATGCGCGACGCCGCCGAGCGCTACCCGGACTGGGGATTCGAGGAACACGTCGGTTACTCGACCCCCGAGCACCGCGCGGCGATCGACGAGATCGGCCTCTCGCCCCTCCATCGTCGTTCGTTCCAGAGCGTCGCCTACACCCAGCTCGGCCTGGACGGCGAGTACGCCGACGACATCCTGATGGATGGCGAGCTGGAGGCATCAGAAGGCTCCGACGATGTGCTCGAGGTCGAGGACCTCGTCGTCGGGGCCGACGAGGACGCCGACGGCGTCGAAGCGGATCTCGGCGTAACGCGGCATTGAGCCGTCGGCCCGTCGCTCGGCCATCCAGGCGGCGGCGAGACGGCGCACCCGTGACTGCTTGCGCGGGGTGACCCAGAGGACCGGGCGCTCGGGGCCGACCCGGCCGCCCGCGCGCACCGCCTTGACCTCGACGAAGACGAGGGCGCGGCGGTCGAGCGCGACGATGTCGAGCTCACCGAAGCGGGTGCGGGCGTTGCGTCCGAGGATCGCGTAGCCGAGCAGGGCGAGGTGTTCGGCGGCGCGCGCCTCGGCGAGGCGGCCGGTGCGGAGGCGGTTGTGGGTCATGCGGCGGCGAGGTCGGTGCGGTCCATGGGGCGACGGTGGCGCATCCGCCCGTCGTCTTGGCCGGTCGGCACTCAATTGGCCCACAGATGGCACACAAGATTTTGTTTCTGCGCGCCACCCGCGCGCATTTCACTCCTAGCGTGGCCGTCATGCTCGCCACCGCCCATACCTTCACCCTCGACGGCCTCACCGCCCGGGCCGTCCGCGTCGAGGTCGACGTCCACCGTGGCCTCCCCGGCTTCGCGATCGTCGGCCTGCCCGACGCGGCGGTGCGCGAGGCACGCGAGCGGGTGCGCGCGGCCTTGGTCAATTGCGGCTTCGAGTTCCCGCTCTCGCGGATCGTCGTCAACCTGGCGCCGGCGAGCATGCGCAAGGCGGGGCCGGGGATGGACCTGGCGATCGCCGCGGCGCTCCTCCGCGCCTCCGGGCAGCTCGAGTGGGAGCGGATGGAGGGCTTCGCGCTGGCGGGCGAACTGGCGCTCGACGGGCGGGTGCGGCCGATCAACGGGGCGCTGGCGATCGCCGAGGCGGCGCGCGCCGGGGGAGTGGAGGCGATCGTCCTGCCCGCCGAGAACGGGCCCGAGGCGGCGCTCGCGAGGGGGATCGAGGTGCTGTCTCTGACGAGTCTCGCCGGGCTCCCGGCCCTGGCCGACGGGGAGCGCGAGCCGAGGCCCGAGCCGATGCGCCTGCCGCTCGATCCGGCGCCCGGCGCACCCGACCTCGCCGACCTGCGCGGGCAGCCGCACCTGCGGCGCGCGCTCGAGGTCGCCGCGGCCGGCGGCCACAGCCTGCTGATGGTGGGTCCGCCCGGGGCGGGGAAGTCGCTGGCTGCGAGTCGCCTGCCGTCGATTCTGCCACCGCTCGGCGACGCCGAGGCGCTTGAGGTGGCGCGGATCTTCAGCGCCACCGGGCGGCTCGGCACCGGGTTGCCGGCGGGGCGGCCCTTCCGCGCGCCCCACCACACGATCAGCGCCGCCGGCCTGATCGGCGGCGGCACGCCACCGCGGCCCGGCGAGGCGACCCTGGCCCACCGCGGGGTCCTCTTCCTCGACGAGCTGTGCGAGTTCCGCCGCGAGGTCCTGGAGGCGCTGCGGGCGCCGCTCGAGAGCGGCGAGGTGGCGATCGTCAGGGCGTCGGGGAGGCGGCTGCTGCCGTGTCGGTTCATGCTCGTCGCGGCCTCCAACCCGTGCCCGTGCGGGCGCGGCGAGGACGATTCCGAGTGCACCTGCCCGGCCGCCCAGGTGCAGCGCTACCAGGGCAAATTGAGCGGCGCGCTGGCCGATCGGATCGACCTCCTGGTCGCCGTCGCGCAGCCCGCGGCGGCGGAGATCGGCGGCGCGCCGGGAGAGTCCTCGGCGGCGGTCCGCGACCGGGTGTGCGCGGCGCGGGAGCGCCAGGAAGCGCGGCTCGGCCCGGGCCGCTCGAACGCCGAGATGACGCCGGCGGAGGCGCGCGACTGCAAGCTCGACCCGGCCGCGGCGGCGCTGCTCGCCGACCTCTACGCCCGCCGCCGGCTCAGCGGTCGCGCCCACGACCGGGCGCTGCGGCTCGCCCGCACGGTCGCCGACCTGGCCGGCGCGGAGCGGATCGGCGAGGAGGAGATGGCGCAGGCGCTGCAGCTGCGAAGGAGGGATCGTGCCTGAGTCGCTCCGATCGGAGGCGCGGGCCTGCGTCGCATGCCTGCGGCGCTCCTGGCTCCTCGCCGCGCTCGGCCCCTACGTCGAGAAGGTCGCGACCGGGTCGGTCGGGCGACGCTCGCCCGAACTCCTGCGGCTCGGCAACGAGGACCTGGTCGAGGCGGTGGCGCTGAAGGACGGAGAGCGGCTGATCGCCGCGGTCGAGGCGCGCGAGGAGGACTGGTTCGCGGCGCGGCTCGCGGAGGCCGGGTGCTGGGCGATCTGCCGCCATGACGACCGCTATCCGACCGGCCTCGCCGACGCCGGCGACGCTCCCTGGGCGTTGATCGGGCGCGGCGACCTCACGCTGCTCCACGCACTCGAGCCGGAGGCAGCAGTGACCATCGTCGGGTCGCGGCGCGCCACCGCCTACGGTCGGCAGGTGGCGCGCGACCTCTCGCGGGAGTTGGCGGCCGCGGGCCTGATCGTGGTCAGCGGGCTCGCCTTCGGGATCGACGCCTGCGCCCACCGGGGTGCGCTCGACGCGGGCGGGCTGACGATCGCCGTGCTCGGCTGTGGCCCCGACACGGCTTATCCGGCCGCGCACCGCTCGCTCTGGGGGCGGGTCGTCGAGACCGGCGCGGTGATCTCCGAGCTGCCGCCCGGCGCGACCCCCTGGCGCTGGAGCTTCCCGGCTCGCAACCGGGTGATGGCGGCGCTGGCCGGGATGACGGTGGTGGTCGAGGCGGCCGCCCGCTCGGGCTCGCTGATCACCACGGACCTCGCCGCCGAGCTCGGCCGTGATCTTGGGGCGGTCCCCGGGCCGGTCACCTCGCGCGCCTCGGCCGGTCCGAACGAGCTCCTCGCCGGCGGTGCCTGCGTCGTCCGTGATGCCCAGGACGTCCTCGACGCGATGCTCGGCGCCGGGGTCCGTCCGCGCGGCCGCCGCGGCCCGGCGCTCGATCCCGAGCAGGCCGCCGTCCTCGCCGCGGTCGAGGCCGGCGCCGCCACCGCCGACGCCGTCGCCATGGCGACCGAGCTGAGCGCGGCCCGGGCCGCCACCGCGCTGACCCGGCTCGAGCTGCTCGGCTACGTCACCGCCTCGGCGGTCGGCACCTTCACCCGGACCACGCTCGCGGCGAGCGTCGCCTAGGCTCCAGCGATGGCAGAGAAAGTCGTCCCCGCGGTGCTCTCGATCGCCGGCTCGGACTCGGGCGGCGGCGCCGGCATCCAGGCCGATCTGAAGGCGTTCGCGCGCTGCGGCGTCCACGGGATGACCGCGATCACGGCGCTGACGGCGCAGAATACGGTCGGCGTCGAGGCGGTCGAGATGGTGGCGCCGGAGATGATCGTCGCCCAGGTCCGCGCGGTCGCCGAGGACATCGGCGTCGACGCGGTGAAGATCGGCATGCTCGGCGGCGCGGCGACGGTCGCCGCGGTGGTCGAGGCGCTCGGGCTCGTCGGCGACGCGCCGGTCGTCCTCGACCCGGTGATGGTCTCCGAGTCGGGCGCCCGGCTGCTGGACGAAGACGCGGTCGCGGCGCTCGTCTCCGATCTCCTGCCGCTGGTCACCATCGCCACGCCGAACATCCCGGAGGCCCGCGTGCTCTCCGGCCTCGGGGAGGACGCCTCGCAGGAGGAGCTCGCCCGCGCGGTGCGGCTCCTCGGCCCCGACGCGGTCGTCGTCACCGGCGGCCACTCCGCGGCGCTGGTCGACCTCTTCTACGACGGCGACGAACCGGTCGAGATCCCCGGCGAACGCCACTCCAACGACGCCGCCCACGGCTCCGGCTGCACCCACTCCTCCGCGATCGCCGCCTTCCTCGCCCGCGGCGCCGAGCCCCTGCAGGCCGCCGCGGCCGCGCGCCAACTCGCCTCGCTCGCGGTCGGTGCGGGCCTGACGGAGATCGGCAAGGGCCACGGCCCGGTCGACGTCTTCGACCTCGCCGCCCGGGCTCGGGCCGACGCCGAGAACGCGGCGGCGGCGAAGTAGCGAGGCGCGCCGTGGGGCGTTGCAAGCCGGCGCCCGGGGCGGGGCGGGGGCGGCCGTCCGAGTAGCGCCCGGCCTTCTCGGTAGCGGCCCTGGCAGGTTGAGGCCGCCACCGAGAAGGCCGGGTGTGTGGGGTATGTGGGGAGTGTTGAAGCTTCGTGACGGGCGCCGGGAGACGTGCAGGGTCCTCCACGAAGTGCGCGCCTCCCGTGACGAAGACCCATGGAAGGTCACGGTCCCGTCTCACCTCCACATCACGGCCCACGACGTCCGTGTACTTGTACCGCCCATAGGGGGCACAAGTGCACGGACGTCCCTCCGCCCGATGTGGACCCGTGACGAACCGGGCGGAACCGTGACGGAAGCCCGGAGATCGTGGCGAACCCTTCACCTTCCCCACGGAACCCTCACGT
>DASZUH010000071.1:0-1526 GCA_035547715.1 Solirubrobacterales bacterium | reverse complement strand
TGTCCTCGGGTTCGCGCGAGAGCCGCTCGGTCCGCGCCCCGAACATCTCCCGATCTCTCCTCGTGGTGGCTCCCGGGGCGAGGCCGGCACCGGACTGGCCGGCCGCCAGTCCGGTGGCGAGGTGCGTGGGTCAGGCGGTGTGTGACTGGCCCGGGTCGAGGACGACGACGGCGGCGGCGCCCGCGGCCTCGACGTCGGCCTTGAAGGCGGCCGCGTCGGTCTCGATCGGCGGGAAGGTGTTGTAGTGCATCGGGATCACGGTGTCGGCGCCGACGAACTGCGCGGCGACCACGGCGTCGTGGCGATCCATCGTGTAGTGGCCGCCGATCGGCAGCATCGCGATGTCGACCGGGTTGCGTTCGGCGATCAGCTTCATGTCGCCGAAGAGGCAGGTGTCGCCGGCGTGGTAGATCGTCTTGCCGCCGATGTTGATCAGCATCCCGGCGGGGTTGCCGATCACGGTCCCGTCGGGCAGCGTGTTGGTGTGCCAGGCCGGCACGTACTTGATCCAGCCCCAGTCGTAGCGGATGGTGCCGCCGAAGTTCGGGTCGGCGACGTTCTCGACGCCCTGCTCGCCGATCCAGCCGGCGATCTCGACCAGCGCCACGCACTGCGCCCCGGTCCGCTTCGCCAGTCCGATCAGGTCGGCGACGTGGTCGACGTGGCCGTGGCTGACCGCGATCACGGTCGGCTCGAGCTCGTCGGCGGTCACGTCGGCGATCGGGTTGTGCGGCTTCAGGAACGGATCGGTGACGACGGTGGTGTCGCCCGCCGTGATCTCGAAGCAGGACTGGCCGTGGAACTTGATCTCCATCTCAGGTGTCTCCCTCTTGGTCGGGTCGGCGCGCCTCATCACCCGGCGGGCGTGGGTCTTCGCGCTCTACGTCTTGACGCAGCTCCTCGTTCAATGCCCACCCCACCGCGACGCCGACCATCATCCCCATGCGCGCCTCCTCGGCGAGCAGGGCGCGGACCGCGGCGAGCCGCTCGTCCGGATCGGGGACGGTCGCCGCGCGCAGGGTCTCGGCTTCGTGCGGCTCGCCGAACCAGCCACCCTCGGCGAGCGCCGCCACGAGCACCTTCTGCAGCTGCGGCGCGGCCTGCGCCACCACCTGCTCGGCGGCGGCGAACCGCTCGGCATCGAGCAGGCGCTCGATCGCCGCTTCCAGGTCGCTCTCACTGGGCACGCCCGCCAGCCTAGATGGTCGATTCCACGGACGGCGGCGCCTGAAGCTGTCGCCCGGGGTGGCGGCCGGCCCGGGGTTGGCGGCCGTCCGAGTTGCGCCCGGCCATCTCGTTGGCGACCGGGCAGGTTGAGGCCGCCACCGAGATGGCCGGGTCCGTGGGGGGAGGTGCGAGGGTTCGTGACGTGGGGCGGGGGGACGTGCGCGTGTCGCCGGGAAGGAGCGATGATCGGTGACGAAGGCGCGGGTCCCGTGACGAAGACGCATGGAACGTCACGGTCCGTCCCGACTTCTCGGGCCCCGGCCGTCAACCTGTCGCCTTTAGTCGCCCTGTGGGCGACT
>DASZUH010000070.1:0-9665 GCA_035547715.1 Solirubrobacterales bacterium | reverse complement strand
TCGGTGGCGGCCACAACCTGCCAGGGCCGCCACGAGACGCCCGGGACGCACCTCGGACGGGCGGAGCGTCCCCGAACCACGGCCGCCCGGGGCTCACCCTCCTATACCCCCCCGGGGTATGCTACGGTCTCCCGATGGCCGTTGGCTACTCCACCGACAAGGACGCGTTGCTGAAGCGCCTCGCGCGCATCGAGGGGCAGGTGCGTGGGGTCTCGCGGATGGTCGAGGAGGAGCGCTACTGCATCGACGTGCTGACCCAGATCGGCGCGATCGAGGCGGCGCTCGACAAGGTCGCCCTCGGCCTGATCGACGACCACACCCGCCACTGCGTGATCGACGCGGAGGGCGAGGAGCGGACCGAGAAAGTCGACGAGCTGGTCGCCGCGCTGGGCCGCTTCGTCGGCCGCTGAGGAACCGGCGATGGTCGTCCTCGAAAAGCTCTGGCAGGGGATCGAACAGTCGCTCCTGATGGGTTACGAGGTCTGGTGGGCGCTGGTGATCGGCTTCGCCATCTCCGGCATCGTCCAGGCCTGGGTGCCGCGCGCCCGCATCGAAGGCGCCCTCTCCGGCAGCGGCTTCGCCCCGATCGCCCGCGCGACCGGGCTCGGCGCCGCCTCCTCGTCCTGTTCCTACGCGGCGATCGCGATCGCCCGCTCGCTCTTCGCCAAGGGCGCCTCGGCGATCACCGCGCTCGCCTTCCAGTTCGCCTCGACCAACCTGGTCTGGGAGCTCGGCCTCGTCCTCTGGGTGCTGATCGGCTGGCAGTTCACGCTCGCCGAGTTCGTCGGCGGGATCGTGATGATCGCGCTGATGGCGCTGCTGCTGCGCCGCTTCGTCTCCCCCGCGCTCGAGGAGCGGGCGCGCGGGCATGCCGAAGAGGCGGGCGGCGGGCACGAACACGACCACGGGGATGCCGGGCGGAGCTGGCGGGACGTCGCGGTCAATTTCCGCATGGACTGGTCGATGCTCTACAAGGAGATCGCGATGGGCTTCCTCCTCGCCGGCTTCATCGGCCTGCTCGGCGACGATTTCTTCAACGTCCTCTTCATCACCGACGCGCCACCCTTCCTGCGCACGCTGGAGAACGTGATCGTCGGGCCGCTGATCGCCGTCCTGAGCTTCGTCTGCTCGGTCGGCAACGTGCCGCTCGCCGCGGTGCTCTGGTCCGGCGGCATCGGCTTCGGCGGCGTCGTCGCCTTCCTCTTCGCCGATCTGATCGTGATCCCGATCGTGCTCGCCTACCGCAAGTACTACGGCAACGCCTTCGCCCTCCGCATCACCGCGCTGATGTTCGTGACGATCGTGCTCGCGGCGCTCGTCGTCGACGGCGTCTTCGGCCTCGTCGGCCTCGTGCCGACCGGCCCCCGCCCCACCCGCACCGACGTCTTCGGCTCGATCGGCCTCAATTACAAGCTGGTTCTGAACGTGATCGCGACGGCGATCTTCCTCGCGCTGTTCTGGCTCTCGCGCGGCGGCAACGGCTCATCGCACTGCGAGCACCACGCCGGTACCCGAGCAGGTACTTCGGCCGGCCCGGTGCATGAGTCCGCCCACTCGGGGGTATAGGCTCGCCGCAAGTGCCCGCCCCCGAGGCGTCCGAACAGTCCCCCAGCGGAGCCAGCTCCGTCAGCTACCAGGGCGCCACGAAGCGTTACGGCAACGCCAGCGCGCCCGCCGTGGACCATCTCGACCTCGAGGTGGAGGCGGGTGAGATCTGCGTGCTGGTCGGCCCCTCCGGCTGCGGCAAGACCACCTCGATGCGGATGGTCAATCGGATGATCGAGCTGACCGAAGGCGACATCCTGATCGGCGGCGAGTCGGTCAGGCGCAAGGACGCGGCGAAGCTGCGCCGGGAAATCGGCTACGTGATCCAGCAGGTCGGGCTCTTCCCCCACCGGACGATCGCCCAGAACATCGCCACCGTGCCGCAGCTGCTCGGCTGGGACAAAGGCCGGATCCGCGAGCGCACCGGCGAGCTGCTCGACCTGGTCGGGCTCGACCCGGAGCTCATCGACCGCTACCCGGTGCAGCTCTCCGGCGGCCAGCAGCAGCGCGTCGGCGTCGCCCGCGCGCTGGCCGTCGACCCGCCCGTGATGCTGATGGACGAGCCCTTCGGGGCGATCGACCCGATCGCCCGCGAGCGCCTGCAGAACGAGTTCCTCCGCCTCCAGGCGAACCTCCGCAAGACCGTCCTCTTCGTCACCCACGACATCGACGAGGCGATCAAGATGGGCGACCGGATCGCGATCATGAAACAGCACGGTCGGGTCGAGCAGTACGCGACCCCGGCCGAAATCCTGATGGCGCCGGCGAACGAGTTCGTCGAGGACTTCGTCGGCGCCGACCGGGCGCTGAAGCGGCTGGCGCTGATGCGGGTCGGCGACATCAACCTCTGGAAAGCGCCGCTGGCGCGGCCGGGGCAGCCGACCGCCGAGGTGCGCGCCGAGCTCGACCACCCCGACGTCGAAGTCCCCTACGCCCTGCTCGTCGACCAGGGCGACCGGCCGCTCGGCTGGCTGACCCGGCGCGACCTCGCCGGCGACACCATCCCGGCGCGCGCCGACGCGCCGCTCGGGCCGGTGCTCGAAACCGGCGACGTGATGCGCGACGCGCTCGCCGACCTGCTCCAGGGCGAGTCGATGTACGCGCCGGTGGTCGACCACAACGGCCGGGTGACTGGCATCCTCTCGGTCGAGATCATCTCCGACTTCCTCGGCTCGCCGGAGGCGCGGACCGACGAACACAGCGCGGTCGAGCGCCCCCTCGGCGCCGAGCGCGAGAGCGAGATCGCCGCCGATGAATAGCGCGCTCCTGATGCCGCTCGCCGCGGTCGGCGAAGTCGGCGAAGGCTTCTTCAAAGAACGCACCCCGGAATCGCTCGGCTGCGTCGCCAAGTCGAGCCACCTCTTCTGCGGGACCTGGGCACTCGAACACATCGGCGACTACGTCACCCCCGCCCGCCAGCAGCTGGAAATGGTCGTGATCTCGGTGCTGATCGGCTTCGCGGTCGCCTTCGTCCTCGCCCTGATCGCCCGCCGCTTCCGCTACCTCGACCCGCCGCTCCTGGCCGGCACCGGCATCCTCTTCGCGATCCCGAGCGTCGCCTTCTTCCTGCTGCTGTTGCCGATCACCGGGCGCGGCCGCGAGACCGCGATCATCGCGCTCACCGCCTACACGCTGCAGATCATCTACCGCAACGTGATGGTCGGCTTCCGCAACGTGCCCGAGTCGGCGAAGGACGCGGCGCGCGGGATGGGCCTCACCGAGCGCCAGATCCTCTGGAAGGTGGAGGTGCCGCTGGCGATCCCGGAGATCGTCGCCGGGCTGCGGGTCGCGGTGGTCTCGACGATGGCGATCGCGACGCTGGCCACCTTCGTCCGCGCCGGCGGCCTGGGCGAAAAGATCACCGGCCGTGGCAACCTCAGCTTCCCGACCACGATCATCATCGCCGGCGTGCTGGCGATCCTGATGGCGTTGCTGCTCGACGCCTTCCTGCTGCTGGGGCAGCGCCTGATGACGCCCTGGCGGCGGGCGGAGGCGGTCGCGTGACCCCGCTCTCCCTCCACCCCGTGCTCGCCGGCTTCGGCGGCGCGATCGAATTCATCTTCGAAAAGCAGGTCTCCAACGTCACCGGCGGCCACAAGGTCGGCGGCATCCACCAGGTGCTGGAACTGGCCCTGAAACAGATCGAGGTCAGCGTCGTGGCGTTGGCGCTGGCGTTCGTCGTCGCCTTTCCGATCGGCCTCTACTTCGGCCACAAGGGCACCGGCGAAACGCTCGCAATCGGCCTGGGGAACGCCGGCCGCGCCGTGCCCGAGCTGGCGGCGATCGCCCTGATCGCGGCCGTGGTCGGGGTCGGCTTCTGGACCCTCGTCGTGGTGCTGGCCGTACTCGGCATCCCGCCGATCCTCACCAACACCTTCGTCGGCATCCGCCAGGCCGACCGCGCCACGGTCGACGCCGCCCGCGGGATCGGCATGACCGAGTTCGAGGTGCTGCGCAAGGCCGAGGTGCCGATGGCGGTGGCGAGCATCATGGGCGGGGTCCGCACCGCGAGCATCAACATCATCGCCACCGCGACGATCGCGCCGCTGGCGGGCGTCCTCACCCTCGGCAACTTCATCCTCAACGAAAACGTCTACGGCGCGAACGGCGTCCTCGCCGGCGCGATCGTGGTCGCGATCGTCGCACTGATCTTCGAGTTCGCCTTGGCGGGGCTGCAGAGGCAACTCACCTCCAAGGGCCTCCGTCTGCAGGCCCAGTGATCCTCGTCCGTACCAACACACCAAGGAGGCAACAGTGAGGTTCAACAACAAGAAGCCGTTGATGGCGCTGGTCATGCTGATCGCGGCGCTCGCGCTTGCCGTCACGGTCTCGGCCTGCGGCGGCGGCTCGTCGAGCTCCTCGTCGGAAGCGACCGAAGCCGAAGAATCCCCGGCGGCCGAAGAAGGCGAAGAAACGGCCGGCGCCGCCGAAGCGATCACCAAGAACCCGGAAAACGAAAAGGTCAGCCTGACGATCGGCTCGAAGAATTTCCCCGAACAGGAAATCCTCGGCGAAATCTATACGCAGGCCCTGCAGGCGGCCGGGTACAAGGCCAAGAGCGACCTCAGCCTCGGCTCCGAAACCGTGGCGCTGAAGACGCTGAAGGCGGGGCAGATCTCCGGCTACCCGGAGTACGCGTCCACGGCGCTGACCTCGTTCTTCGGGTTCGAACCCGAAGAAGTCCCCTCCGATCCCACGGAAGCGTGGGAAAAGGCGAACGCCGAACTCGAAAAAGAAGGGCTCGAGGCGTTCGAACCGACCCCGTTCGCCAGCGCCAACGCGGTCGGGCTGCTCAAATCGACGGCGGAGAAGTACAACCTGAAGACCATCAGCGACCTGAAAGGCGTCAGTGAAAAACTGACCCTCTACGGGTCACCCGAGTGCCGCCAGCGGATCGACTGCCTCGCCGGGCTCGAAAAGCTGTACGGGTTGAAGTTCAAGGAATTCAAACCCGTCGACATCAGCCTCCGCTACACGGTGCTGGAAAAGGGTCAGGCGGACCTCTCGATCCTCTTCACCACCGACCCGCAGCTCGCCGCGGAGAGCGACAAGTTCGTGATCCTCGAAGACGACAAGCACGTCTTCCCGGCCGGCAACGTCATCTTCCTGACCAAGAAGAAGACGGCCGAAGAAGCCGGCCCGGATTACGAAAAGACGATCCTCGACGTCCAGAAGGGCCTCACCCTGGAAGTAATGCAGGAGCTGGACGCGCGGGTCGAACTCGAAAAAGAGACCCCGAAGGAAGCGGCCGCCGCGTACCTGGAATCGGCCGGCTACGTCAAGTAGGTCGGCGCCGCCGACCTAGACGGTTGCCTCGAGCGGGCGGGCCTCGGCGCCCGCCCGCTCGGACATCCGGGTGAAGATCGCCCGCGCCGCCCAGGCGGCGCTGAGGCCGGAGATCCCGGCCAGCACCAGGGTCAGGCGCGGGTCGTAGGCTTCCGCCAGCCAGCCGGTGAGCGGGCCGCCGATCGGCGTCGAGCCGAGGAAGACGATCGAGAAGAGGGCCATGACGCGGCCCCGCATCTCGGCCGAGACGGCGAGCTGGATCGTCGAGTTGACCGCGGCGACGAACACCACCGCGGCGCCGCCGAGCGCCGCCAGGACGATCGCCTCGAGGACGAGGTCGGGCATCGCGGCGGCGAGCAGGGCGGCGACGCCGAAGGCGAGCGCGGCGGCCGCGATCACCCCGCCGCCGGTCCGGCCGCGGTGGCCGTTGACGAGCGCCGCGGTGATCGAGCCGACGCCCATCGCCGAGACCAGCACCGCATAGGAGCCGGCGCCGCCGCCGAAGCTGAACTTGGCGAGCAGCGGCAGCGCGACCTGGAAGTTGAAGCCGAGCGTGCCGACCAGCGCCATCAGCGCCAGCGGCACCGCCAGTTCGGGGCTGCGGCGGACGTGGCGCAGGCCCTCGCGGATCGCGCCGGGCTTGCGGGTGGCGGGCGGCGGCGCCTGCAGCGCGCGCGGGTCCATCAGCCACAGGGCGCCGATCATCGCGGCGAACGTCGCCAGGTTGATGCCGAAGCAGGGGACGACGCCGACCGTCGCGATCAGAATGCCGGCGAGGGCCGGGCCGACGATCCGCGCCACCTCGATGATCACGCTGTTGAGGCTGACCGCGTTGACGAGGCGGTCGGGGCCGACCATCTCGATCACGAAGCTCTGACGGGTCGGGTTGTCGACGCAGTTGACGGCGCCGAAGAGGAAGACGGCGATGAAGATCATCCAGGGCTGCTCGACGCCGAAGGCGGTGACGGCGAGGAGCCCGGCGGCGGGGATCGTCATCAGCGCCTGGGTGATGAAGAGGAGGCGCCGCTTCGGGATGCGGTCGGCGAGCAGGCCGCCGTAGGCGCCGAAGAGCAGCATCGGGAGGAACTGGAGCGCGGTGGCGAGACCGACCGCGAAGCCGGAGTCGGTCAGGCTCAGCACCAGCCACAGCGCGGTGACGTTCTGCATCCAGTTCCCGGAGAGGGAGATGACCTGGCCGACGAAATAGCGCCGGTAGTTCGGTACCTCGAGGGAGTCGAACGAGCTTCGCAGGGCGCTCGTCAACCCTGCTCATCCTCCCGCATCCGGTCGAGGAGCGCGGCCGCCCGGGCGAGCGTCTCGACCTCCTCGGGGTCGAGCTTGCGCAGGCGACGCGCCAGGTAGGCGCGCTTGCGGCGCCGCAGGGCGGCGAGGCGCTCGCGGCCGGCGTCGTTGACGGCGACCAGGGAGCTGCGGCCGTCGGTCGGGTCGGGGGTGCGCTCGATCAGGCCCTCGCGCTCGAGGCAGGCCAGCGTCCGGGTCATCGTCGGGCGCTTGACCCGCTCGATCTCGGCGAGCTCGCTCGGGGTGACCGGGCCGTGGCGGTCGATGCTGGCGAGCACGGCGGTCTGGGTCGGGCTGAGGCCAGTCTCCACCGCCGCCTCCTGGCGCAAGACGCGCGCGGTGCGCACGATCGCCGTGCGTAGCTGGGACGCGGTCTCGGTGAGCTGGGTGTCGGGGGTCCTGGCGGCCATGTGAAAGTTAGCTTAGGTAATTAGCTTAGCAAACTAGTCTCGCCGGCCCGCCGCCCGCGCGGCTCGCGGAGCCGCGTCGGCTAAGGTGGGCGGGGTGAAGAGGTCGTGGTGACCGACTCCGCCGAAGCGCGCGACAAACGCTGGCTCGCGCTGGTGCTGCTCTGCGTCGCGCAGTTCGTCGTCGTCCTCGACGCCTCGATCGTCAACGTCGCGCTGCCGACGATCAAGGAAGCGCTCGACTTCTCCGAGGACAGCCTGCCCTGGGTGGTCAACGCCTACGTCCTCACCTTCGGCGGCTTCCTGCTGCTGGGCGGGCGGCTCGCCGACCTGCTCGGGCGCCGGCGCCTCTTCATGGCCGGGCTGGTGCTCTTCGCGCTCGCCTCGCTGGCCGGCGGCCTCGCCGCCAACTCCGGCCAGCTGATCGCGGCGCGGGCCGTGCAGGGGCTGGGCGGCGCGATCCTCTCCCCGGCGGCGCTCTCGATCGTCGCCGTCACCTTCAAAGACGGGGCCGAGCGCAACAAAGCGCTCGGGGTCTGGGGCGCGGTGGCGGGGTCCGGCGGCGCGGCCGGGGTGCTGCTGGGCGGCGTCCTCACCGAATACATCGGCTGGGAATGGGTGCTCTGGGTGAACGTGCCGATCGGCATCCTCGCCGCCGCGATCGCCCCGACCCTGATCGCCGAGACGCGCGCGGAGACGGAGACGCGCCACTTCGACGTCGCCGGAGCGCTGACGATCACGCTCGGCCTCTCGGCCTTCGTCTTCGCCCTCCTCGACGCCGAATCGGCGGGTTGGGGCTCCTTCCAGACGATCGGCACGATCGTCGCCTCGCTGATCCTCCTGGCCGCCTTCGCCGCGATCGAGCTGCGCTCGCGGGCGCCGCTCGTCCCCTTCTCGATCTTCCGCGTCCGCACCGTCACCGGCGCCAACGTCGTCGGCATCCTGGTCGGCGCCAGCCTGTTCTCGATGTTCTACTTCATCTCGCTCTACATGCAGCAGATCCTCGGCTACAGCCCGATCAAGGCCGGCCTCTCCTACCTGCCGCTGGCGGTCACGATCATCCTCTCGGCCGGCATCGCCTCCGGCCTGGTCACCAAGGTCGGCTTCAAGCCGATCCTCACGATGGGCATGGCCTGCATCGCCCTCGGCCTCCTCTGGTTCACCCGGATCGACGTCGACGGCACCTTCCTCGGCGACCTCCTCGGCCCGTCCCTCCTCGCCGCCCTCGGCCTCGGCTTCGCCTTCGTCCCGGTGACGATCGCCGCCGTCTCCGGCATCGAAGATCGCGAGCAGGGGCTCGCCTCCGGCCTCATCAACACCTCCCAGCAGGTCGGCGGCGCCCTCGGCCTCGCGATCCTCGCCGCGATCGCCAACTCCGTCGTCGGCTCCACCGAAACCCCGGACAGCCTCGTCGAAGGCTTCCAGGCCGCCTTCGGCGTCGGCGCCGGCTTCGCCATCCTCGGCCTGCTCGCCACCCTCCTCCTGATCCGCACGGCCGACAGCCGCGCCCACGTCGAGCTGGGCAACGGCCCGGCTGCCGAAGCCGACTAGACGGGCGGCCGCGGGCACATATGGAGGGTGCGGCGGTCCGGGTGTCGAATCAGGCGGGGTGGACTCCGCCGCCGCAGAAGCCTCCGTGCGATACAAGCCGGGAATGGACGCGCGCAGCACGCGCGTCGCGGAAGTGCTGGCGACGCCGATGCTCGTCGCCGCGGCCCTGGTCATCCCCAGCGTGGCGCTGTCGGAGTCGCATCCGGGTGGCGCGCTCCAGGCGATCGCCGTCGCGCTCAACTGGGTCACCTACGTCGCCTTCCTGGTCGAGCTGCTGGTGATGCTGGCGGTCGTCCCCGACCGCTGGACGTGGATCAAGCACAACCCGCTCGACCTGGTCATCTGCCTCCTCACCCCGCCGGTCCTGCCGGCGGGGCTGCAGGGGTTGCGGGCGCTGCGGCTGCTGCGCCTGCTGCGGCTGCTGCGACTCGCCCAGCTCTCCCGCGAGGTCTTCTCCCTGGAGGGCCTCCGATATTCGGCCCTTCTCGCGCTGCTCACCGTGGTCGGCGGCGGCGCCGTCTTCGGCGCCTTCGAGAAGCACTCGCAGCACCTCACCTTCTGGCAGACCACCTACTGGGCGATCACCACGATGACCACCCTCGGCTCCAACATCTACCCGACCACCACCGGCGGCCAAATCGTCTCCACCTGCATCCTCCTCGTCGGCATCGGCTTCGTCGCCCTCCTCACCGGCGGCTTCGCCCAGCGCTTCCTCGCCCCCGAACTGACCGAAATCGAGCAGGAGCTGAAAGACGAAGAACTCCCCCCCGAGGAGCTCGCCCTGCGCGAACTCCGCAACGTCCAAGAACAGCTGCAGTCCCTCCAGGTTGCCGTCGAGACGCTGGCGCGGGAACGCGCGGAGGCGGGAGGGTAGCGGGGGCAGCCGACGGGGGCCTGCGGCCGTCCGAGCTGCCGCGGATGCCGTGCCGACCCCTGACGGCGGCTGTGGTCGGCACGGCATCCGCGGCAGGGCGGGAGGCGTTCGGGGAGGGACGGGGCGCCTCCCGTGGCCCGACACGCGTCCCCGGAACGCGCTGCGTGGATCACCGGTGCCATGGCCCGGGTGATCCACGC
>DASZUH010000069.1:0-4965 GCA_035547715.1 Solirubrobacterales bacterium | reverse complement strand
AGGGGCAGGTTCTCGGCCTCGGCGACCGAGTTCAGCGAGATCGGGGTCGATCCCGGCTGCCGCCCGAGCTCGATCATCAGGCGCACGCCGTACTCGGCTTTGGTCGAGAACAACATCAAGACCAAATCCTACCGAAGCGGTCGGTTATGGCTCGATCAGACCCCTGCGGATCGCGTAGCGGACCAGCTCGACCCGGTCGCGCATGCCCAGCTTGCGCATCGCGTTGGCGCGGTGGTTCTCGACCGTCTTCTCGGAGAGGTGGAGCAGCTCGGCGATCTGTCTGGTCGTGTGCGCCTCGGCGACCAGCTTCACCACTTCCTCCTCGCGCGGGGTCAGCTCCTCCTCGCCCGAGGAGCCGCGCTCGAGCACGTCCTTGATCAGCGTCCGCTGGGCCTCGGGGGTGAGGAACGGCTCGCCGCGCTCGACCGCGCGGATCGCCGCCAGCAGGTCGGTGTCGGCCTGCGCCTTCAGCACGTAGCCCGAGGCACCCGCTTTCAGCGCCTCGAAGAGGTAGCGCTCATCGTCGTGCATCGACAGGATCAGCACCTGCACCTCGGGCGCCTGCCGCTTGATCTCCCGCGTCGCCTGCAGCCCGGTCAGCTTCGGCATTTTGACGTCGAGGATGGCCAGGTCGGGGCGCTCCCGGATCGCCAGGTCGCGCGCCTCGGCCCCGTCGGCCGCCTCGGCGACGACCTCGATGTCGGGCTGGCGCTCGAGCAGCAGCCGCAGCCCGGACCGCACGATCCCGTGGTCGTCGGCGATCAGCACCCTCATGCGACGAATCCTCCCCGATCCCGCCATCAACCCGTGGGCACGGTGAGGCGGACCGTGGTGCCGGCGCCGGGGCGGGACTCGAGGGTCAGCTCGCCGCCGACGAGGAGGGCGCGCTCGCGCATGCCGGCGAGGCCGAGGCCGCGGCCGGCCTCGTCGAAGGCGAAGCCGCGGCCGTCATCGGCGACGGTCAGCTCGACCTCCTCGGGGCCGCGGCGGAGGGTCACGGCGACGTGCCGGGCGCCGGAGTGGCGGGCGACGTTCGAAAGCGCCTCCTGGGCCACCCGGTAGACGACCAGCTGGGCGTCGTCGCCGAGGTCGGAGAAGTCGCCCTCGACCTCGATCGCCGCCTCGATCTCGCCTTCGCCGAGCCGCTCGACCAGCCCCGCGATCGCCGCCGCCAGGCCGAGGTCGTCGAGCGCGGTGGGGCGGAGGCGGCGGGCGAGGTCGAGCAGCTCGCGCATCGCCTGGTTGGCCAGCGCTTTGGTCTCGGCGAGCTCCGGCTCGAGCGCCGGCGGCGCCGCCGCGCGCGCCGCCTCCAGGCGCAGCAGCAGTCCGGTCAGCGACTGGTTGACCTCGTCGTGGAGGTCGCGCGCGACCCGCGCCCGCTCCTCCTCCTGGGCCGCCAGCGCCGCCGACCCGGCCCGTCGCCGCTCGGCTTCGAGCCGCCGCATCATGCGCAGGAAGGCGAGCTCGATCCGCTCCACCTCCTCGGTCTCGCCGACGCCGTCGATCGAGGTGGGGAGGAGCGATCCGGGCCGCGTCAGGTCGACCCTCTCCATCTCCTCGATCAGGTCCTCGAGCGGCGCGAAGCGGCGCCGCAGCAGGACCATGTTGGCGGTCGCGCCGACGACCACGGCGAGGGCGGCGATGCCGACGATCTCGCCCGCCGAGAGCCCCGCGATCGCCCCGGCGGCGATCGCCACCGCCCCCAGCAGCACCGCGTTGACGACCAGCACCTGGGTGAAGAGCGCCCTACGTCGCACCGGCCAAGCCTAGGGGTCGCCCCGGGGGCGATCAGGGGGCAGCCCCTATGGTCAGAGCGCCGTCTCGCCGCAATACTCCGTCGACAACTTCCTCCACGAGGAGCACCCGAGCAATGACCACCACCAAGCACTCCACCTTCAGCGCGACGCTGCGCACGACGATCCTGTTCGCCGCCCTCGGCGGCCTGCTGGTCGTCATCGGCGCCCTGATCGGCGGTGCCGAAGGGGCCTTCGGCTTCCTGATCCTCGCGTTGCTGATCAACGCGGGCACCTACTTCTTCAGCGACAAACTGGCCCTGGCCGCGAGCCGCGCCAAACCGATCGACGAATCGGAAGCGCCGCGTCTCTACCAGATGATGCGCGAACTGACGACGCGCGCCGGGCTGCCGATGCCGCGCATGTACATGATCCCGAGCGACCAGCCGAACGCCTTCGCGACCGGCCGCAACCCGAAACACGCGGCCGTCGCGGTCACCCGGGGGATCACCAAACTGCTCTCCGAGGACGAGTTGCGCGGCGTGCTCGGGCACGAGCTCACGCACGTCCGCAACCGCGACATCCTGCTGACGTCGGTCGCCTCGGCGATCGGCACCGCGATCACCTGGGTCGCCTACATGCTGCTCTGGTTCGGCGACGAAGACAACTCGCCGCTCGGCCTGTTTGCCTCGCTCGGCCTGGTCATCCTGGCGCCGATCTCGGCGACGATCATCCAGCTGGCGATCTCGCGCCAGCGCGAGTACGCGGCCGATGCGGGCGGTGCCGAACTGTGCGGCAATCCCGAGTCGCTGGCGAGCGCGCTGCTCCGCCTGGAGTCGGGCGCCGAAGCGATGCCGATGCAGGTCAACCAGGCCGCCGAGCCGCTCTACATCGTGCGCCCGTTCAAGGGCACCGGCCTCAACAGCCTCTTCTCCACCCACCCGCCGATCGAGGAGCGGGTCCGCAGGCTTCGCCAGATGCGCCCCTCGCTGTAGGGGCGCCATCCCGAAGGGCTAGGGTCTCGTCCGGTGACCTGAGCCGCGCCGCGGTCGTCCTGGGGACGGCCGCGGCGCATTCTTGGCGCGGGGACGGCGGTGTCATCATCCCCGCAGGCGGCTCTGCGCCGCGGCGCAAGCGGCTCTGCGCCGCGGTTTTCACGGCCCCTTCACAGGCGCGCGGTCGCTCGCTATACTTTTTGAAGTAAAGCTGATCCGAATTAGGGGATTTTGAAATGGCGACTGGAATCGAGCAGACGCAGGTCATCGAGGAGATCGAACCTTTCGAGGCGGCGCAGGAGATCGAGGACGGCGACATCGTCCTGATCGACACGCGTGAGCCGCACGAGTATCAGGAGGTGCACGTCCAGGACGGCAAGCTCGTGCCGCCGGCGATGCTCGCCGACCAGATCGAGACCGTCGCGCCCGACAAGTCCGCCCGCACGATCCTCTACTGCCGCTCCGGCAACCGCTCCGGCATCGCCGCCGCCCAGATGCAGGCGATGGGCTACACCAACGTCGCCTCCGTCGCCGGCGGGATCATCGCCTGGCAGGAGCAGGGCCTCCCCGTCGTCGCCGCCGAGGGCATGACTCCCGAGCAGCGCGAGCGCTACTCCCGTCACACCCTGCTCCCCGAGGTCGGCGTCGATGGCCAGCTGAAGCTGCTGAACGCGAAGGTGCTGCTGCTCGGGGCCGGTGGCCTCGGCGCGCCGACCGCGCTCTACCTCGCCGCCGCCGGCGTCGGCACGATCGGCCTCGTCGACGATGACGTGGTCGACGCCTCCAACCTGCAGCGCCAGGTGATCCACAACACCGAGCGGATCGGCATGCCGAAGACCACCTCGGCGCGGATCTTCATCGAAGGGCTGAACCCCGACGTCAACGTGGTCGAGCACAACGGCCGGCTCGACGCGAGCAACATCCTCGAGGTGATGAGCGACTACGACATCATCGTCGACGGCGCCGACAACTTCCCCACCCGCTACCTCTTGAACGACGCCTCGGTGCGGCTGCGCAAGCCGGTCGTCTCGGCCTCGATCCTCGGTTTCGACGGGCAGATCTCGACCTTCATGCCCTACGAGGGCCCCTGCTACCGCTGCCTCTACCCGACCCCGCCGCCGGCCGAGCTGGCGCCGAGCTGCTCCGCCAACGGCGTCCTCGGCGTGATGGCCGGGACGATGGGCACGCTGCAGGCCAACGAGGTGATCAAGCTGGTGCTCGGCAAGGGCGAGCCGCTGATCGGCCGCCTGCTCCTCTACGAGGCGCTCAGCACCACCTTCACCGAGCTCAAGGTCCGCCGCGATCCCGACTGCCCGATCTGCGGCGAGCACGCGCCGGAGATCCCGGCGTCGGAGATGGGTCGGTTCCCCGACTACGACCTCTTCTGCGCCGGTGCCGGCGGGGACCGCTGAGCGGCCCCGCCTGCACTAGGATCCACGCCCGATGGCGACCGTTCGCATCCCACCAGTCCTGCGCCCGAAAACCGGCGGCTCCCCCGAGGTCGACGCCTCGGGCTCCAACGTCGGCGAGGTCCTGCACTCCCTGACCGACGCCCACCCGGAAACCTCGGCCCAGCTCTTCGACGCCGAGGGCGCCCTCAACCGCTACGTCAACGTCTACCTGAACGACGAGGACGTGCGGGTTCTCCAGGGCCTCGATACCGCCGTCAAGGACGGCGACACCGTGGTGATCCTGCCGGCGATGGCCGGCGGCGCCGCGTAGGCGGCTGGTTCGAGGCGGCGGGGCGCCCTGAGGCGCCGGAAGCTGGCGCCCGGGGGTGGGGCGGGGTGGTGGCGGCCGTCCGAGATGCGCCCGGCCTTCTCGGTGGCGGCCCTGGCAGGTTGTGGCCGCCCACGTGACGCCCGGGACGTGAGGGTTCCGTGGGGAAGGTCACAGGGACGGGACGATCTCCGCCCTTCCGTCACGGTTCCACATCAGGTGGGGACGCGATGCGTGTTTTGACACTGCTATGGCAGGGTCAAACTCGACATCGTGATCTCGGCCGATGAAGATCCGGGACGTTCCCGGAGTCTTCGTGACGGGAGGCGCGCGCTTCGTGGAGGAACACGCGCCTCGCCCCGGCGCCCGTCACGAACCCTCATCACTCCCCACACACCCGGCCTTCTCGGTGGCGGCCACAACCTGCCAGGGCCGCCACCGAGAAGGCCGGGGCCCTCGGACGGCCGCCCGCTCCTTCAGCCGTTCTGTTTGATGACGATGCCCTCGAGGATCTGGGC
>DASZUH010000068.1:0-7463 GCA_035547715.1 Solirubrobacterales bacterium | reverse complement strand
GGCGCCCATGTTGCGCGGCTCCTCCTGGACCCAGGCGATCTCCTTCAGGTTCGGGTAGCCGGCGATCACGTTTTCGAGCCGTTCCTTGGCGAACGGGTAGAGCATCTCGACCCGGGCGATCGCCACGTTCTCGGCGGCGGCGCGGCGCTCCGAGCCGTCCATGTCGTAGTAGATCTTGCCGGTGCAGAGGACCAGGCGCTCGACCTTGTCGCGGCGCCCCTCGACGGTCGGGTCGTCGAGGATGTGGCGGAACTCGCCGCCGGTCAGGTCCTCCATCGTCGACGACGCGCGGTCGAGGCGCAGCAGCCCCTTCGGGGTGAAGATGATCAGCGGCCGCGCCTTCTTGATCAGCGCCTGGCGGCGCAACAGGTGGAAGTACTGGGCGGCCGTGGTCGGGTTGGCGATGCGGATGTTGCCCTCGGCACCGAGCGCCAGGAAGCGCTCGATCCGCGCGCTCGAGTGCTCCGGCCCGGAGCCCTCGTAGCCGTGCGGCAGGAGCATCGTCAGCCGGCTCGTCTGGCCCCACTTCGCCTCGCCGGAGACGATGAAGCTGTCGATGATCACCTGGGCCGCGTTGGCGAAGTCGCCGAACTGCGCCTCCCAGAGGACCAGCGCGCTCGGGGTCGCCGCCGAGTAGCCGTACTCGAAGCCGAGGCAGGCGACCTCCGAGAGCGGGCTGTTGTGCAGCTCGAACGGCGCCTTCGCCTCTTTCAGGTGCTGCATCGGCGTGTACTTGAGGCCGGTGTTTTCGTCGTGCAGGACGAGGTGGCGGTGGGAGAACGTGCCGCGCTCGGAGTCCTGGCCGGTGAGCCGGATGTGGACGCCTTCGGTCAGCAGCGAGCTGAAGGCGAGCCCCTCGGCCTGGCCATAATCGATGCCGCCTTCGGCGAGCGCGTCGGTGCGGCGCCCGAGCGGGCGGCGGAGCTTTTTGTGGACGTTGAAGCCATCCGGCACCCGCAGCAGTTCCTCGTTCAGCTTGATCAGCGTGTCGGCGGAGAGCGCGGTGTCGACCGGCGGGCTGGCGGTGCGGTCGAGTTCGCCGGTGCCGGTGGCGACCGTCGGGTCCTCGTAGTCGCCCGCGTCCATCCGCTCGCGCAGGTCTTTCAGCGCCCGCGACATCTCCGCCTTGCGCGAGTCGCCCTCCTCCTTGACGACCTCGGCGGTGGTCACGCCCTCGGCGATCAGCTTCTCGGCGTAGAGCTCGGAGACCGGCTTGTGGACCTTGATCTTCGCCGCCTCGGCGGGCTGCGTGTAGGCGGGCTCGTCGGTCTCGTTGTGGCCGTAGCGGCGGTAGCCGATCACGTCGATGACGACGTCGCGATGCCAGCGCTCGCGGTAGGCCATCGCCAGTCGCACCGCCGACATGCAGGCCTCGACGTCGTCGGCGTTGACGTGGATGATCGGCACGTTGAAGCCCTTGGCGAGGTCGCCGGCGTAGGGGGTCGAGCGGGCGTCCTCGGGGTCGGTGGTGAAGCCCACCTGGTTGTCCTGGATGATGTGGACGGTGCCGCCGGTGCTGTAGCCGCGCAGGCCCAGCAGGTTGAAGGTTTCCGAGACGACGCCCTGGGCCGGGAAGGCGGCGTCGCCATGCAGCAACACCGGCACCGCGGCCATCGTGTCCTGGGTCAGCTCGGCGCCGTCGAACTTGTTCTGCAGGAAGCGGGCGCCGCCGGTGACGACCGGGTCGACGAACTCGAGGTGGCTCGGGTTCGGGTAGAGGCGGACCGAGGTCTTCTCGCCCGCGTGGGTCTCGTAGACCCCGCGGTGGCCGTAGTGGTATTTGACGTCCCCGGTGCCGCCGTGCGGGATCGCCGCGACCGCCTTCACCGCGCTCAGCCGTTTGGAGCCCTCGAACTCGGCGAGGATCGATTCGACCGAGCGGCCGAGGTTGTGGGCGAGGACGCTGAGCCGGCCGCGGTGGGCCATGCCGAAGACGATCTCGTCGGCGCCGGCGCGGTGGGCGAGGGTGACGACCTCGTCGAGCATCGGCACGATCACGTCGAGCCCCTCGATCGAGAAGACCTTGGCGCCGAGGTACGTTTTCTCGAGGAAGCGCTCGAACTGGAAGACGTCGATCAGCCGGTGGAGCAGGCGCTCTTTCTCCTCCGCCGAGAGCGGGCGGCGATGGGCGCCGGTCTCGATCATCTCCCGCAGCCAGATCCGCTGCTGGTGGGAGGAGATGTGCTCGAACTGGTAGCCGATCGTCGAGCAGTAGGCGTCGCGCATCCGCGGCAGCGCCTCCAGCAGCGTTTCGCCGGGGACGCCGATGCGCAGGATCGAGGCGGGGATCCGCGCCATCAGCTCCGGCGTCAGGTTGAGGTTCTCCGGCTCGAGGCCGGGGTCGCCCTTCGGCTCGGAGCCGAGCGGGTCGAGGCGCGCGGCGAGGTGGCCCTGGGTGCGGTAGGCCTTCAGCAGCGAGGTCGCCGCCTGCACCGCCTGCAGCAGCTCCTCGTCGACCTGGCCGGTGACGCCGGCGGCTTCGGCGGCGGGCGGGGCGCTGGTGAGCGGCGCGGGCGAGGCGGAGGCGGGATGGGCGTTGGTGATCGGCGCCGCGTCGATGCCGAGGTCGGTGCAGACCGACTCGTAGAAGCCGTCCTCGCCCTGCAGCAGCGCCTCGACACGGCGCAGGAACTCGCCCGACTCGGCGCCCTGGATCACGCGGTGGTCGTAGGTCGAGGTCAGCGTCATGACCTTCGAGACGCCGAGCTGCTTGATCCGCTCCGGGGAGGCGTGCGACCACTCCGGCGGGTAGGCGATCGAGCCGGTGGCGATGATCGCGCTCTGGCCCGCGAGCAGGCGCGGCACCGAGGCGACGGTGCCGATCCCGCCCGGGTTGGTGAGGCTGATGTTGGTGCCCTGGAAGTCGTCGGCGGTCAGCTTGTTCTCGCGCGTCTTCGCGATCAGGTCTTCGTAGCGGGAGTGAAAGCCCGCGAAGTCGAGGTCCTGGGCGCCCTTGATCGCCGGGACCATGAGGCTGTGGGAGCCGTCCTTGCGGGTGATGTCGACGGCGATGCCGAGGTTGACCGGGCCGTTCTCGATCGCGTAGGGCTTGCCGTCGCGCTCGGCGAACGAGCGGACCATCACCGGATGGTCGACGGCCGCCTTGACGATCGCCCAGGCGACGAAGTGGGTGAAGGAGGTCTTCAGGCCGCGCTCTTTGAGCTGCGCGTTGATCGCCTTGCGTTTGGCGTCGAGGGTGTCGACGGCGATCGTGCGGAAGCTGGTCGCGGTGGGGACGGCGCGGCTCTCGTCCATCGCTTTCGCGAGCATCGCGCTCGGCCCGCGCAGCTGCTTCTCCTCGCCCGCGGCGGCCGCGGCGGCGCCGTTGCCGCCGTTCAGCACGTCCTCTTTGGTGACCTTGCCGCCGAAGCCGCTGGGCGTGACCTTGCCGAGGTCGATCCCTTCAGCTTCAGCCATCCGCCGGGCGATCGGCGTCGCCTTCACGTCGGCTCCGTTGCCCGACCCGTTGGCCGCGGCGGTCCCACCCGCGGGTGACGCGGATGAGGGGTCTTCGCCCGCAGCCTGCGAGGACGAGGACCCCTCGTCCGCGGCAGGACCCGCGGGCCGATCGCCTCCCGACCCTTCCCCGTCCCCGGCCTCCATCTCCGCCATCGGCTGCCCGACCGGCACCTCGTCGTCGACCTCCACCAGGAGCTTGGTGATCCGGCCGCTCGCCGGCGCCGGGACCTCGGCGTCGACCTTGTCGGTGGAGACCTCGACGACGGTGTCGCCCTCGTTGACGAAATCGCCTACGGCGACGTGCCACTCGAGGACGATGCCCTCGGTCACCGACTCGCCCATCTCGGGCATGGCGATCTGCACGGTTGCCGTATCTGGCATTTCTTCGTTCCAGTCTTACAAACCGTGACGGTGGGCGCGTTTCTCGGGATAGGCTGGTACCCGATGAGCTACTTCGTGACCGGGGCAACGGGTTTCATCGGGCGCAATCTCGTCGCGCGGCTGCTGCAGCGGGAGGGCACGATCTACGCGCTCGTGCGGGCGGGCTCGCGCGGCAGGTTGGAGGAGCTGCGGACCGGCTGGGGCGCCGATGGGGCGCGCGTGGTGCCGATCGCGGGCGACCTGACGCAGCCCGGGCTCGCGATCTCCGAGGAGGACCTGCTCACGATGCGGGGGCAGGTCCGGCACTTCTTCCACCTCGCCGCGATCTACGACATCACCGTCGACGCGGAGGCGCAGGAGGTCGCGAACGTCGCCGGGACCCGGCACGCGATCGAGCTCGCCGGGGCGCTCGAGGCCGGCTGCTTCCACCACGTCAGCTCGATCGCCGCCGCCGGCCTCTACAAGGGCGTCTGGACCGAGGACATGTTCGACGAGGCGCAGCGCCTCGACACGAACCCCTACTTTCGCACCAAGCACGAAGCCGAGCGGCTGGTCCGCGAGGAGTCCCTGCGGCCGTGGCGGGTGTACCGGCCGGGGATCGTCGTCGGCGACTCGCGCACCGGCGCGATCGACAAGATCGACGGGCCCTATTACTTCTTCAAGGCGCTGCAGCGGGCGCGGCGGGTGCTGCCGTCGTGGCTGCCGACGATCGGCGTCGAAGGCGGCGAGATCAACATCGTCCCGGTCGACTTCGTCGCGGGCGCGATCGACCACATCGCCCACGAGCCGGGCCTCGACGGGCGCGCCTTCCACCTCACCGACCCGAACCCGCGGCGGGCCGGGGAGGTCGTGAACATCTTCGCCAAGGCGGCCGACGCGCCGCGGATGGCGTGGCGGCTCGACACCGACGTCACCGAGCCCGCGAGCGGCGCGCTGCGCTCGGCGCTGCGCCTCGTGCCGGGGTCGAAGCGGGCGATCGCGGCGGTGCTGGGGGAGCTCGGGCTGCCCGCCGACGTCCTCACCTACCTCGACTATCCGACCCGCTTCGACTCGACCGCGACGCAGGAGGTCCTGGCCGGGAGCGGCATCGAGGTGCCGCCGCTGGAGAGCTACGCGACGCGGATCTGGGACTACTGGGAGCGCAACCTCGACCCGGACCTCTTCAAGGACCGCAACCTGGCGGGCGCGGTGCGGGGCAAGGTGGTGCTGATCACCGGCGCGTCCTCGGGGATCGGCCGGGCGACCGCGGTCAAGGTCGCCGACGCCGGGGCGACGGTGCTCCTGGTCGCCCGCTCGGTCGACAAGCTGGAAGAGACGAAGGAGGAAATCCTCGCCGCGGGCGGCGTCGCCCACATCCACCGCTGCGACATGGCCGACGTCGACGACGTCGCGCGGATGGCCGAGGAGGTGCTCACCTACCACGGCCACGTCGACATCCTCGTGAACAACGCGGGGCGCTCGATCCGCCGCTCGGTCGCGCTCTCCTACGACCGCTTCCACGACTACGAGCGGACGATCCAGCTGAACTACCTGGGCGCGCTGCGGCTGATCCTGGCGCTGCTGCCGGCGATGCGGGCGCGCAAGTCGGGGCACATCATCAACATCAGCTCGATCGGCGTGCAGACCAACCCGCCGCGCTTCTCCGCCTACGTCGCCTCGAAGGCGGCGCTCGACGCGTTCAGCCGCGTGATCGCCTCCGAGGTGATCGACGACAAGGTCCACATCACCACGATCAACATGCCGCTGGTGCGCACGCCGATGATCGCGCCGACGCGGATGTACGACATGTTCCCCGCGATCACGCCCGAGGAGGCCGCCGAGATGATCGCCAAGGCGATGGTCGACAAGCCGAAGAAGGTGGCGACGAAACTGGGCAACTTCGGCGAGCTCCTCTACGCGGTGGCGCCGAAGGCGAGCGACTCGATCCTGAACACCGCCTACAAGCTCTTCCCCGACTCGCAGGCGGCGAAAGGAAAGAGCGAGGAGCGGCCGGACAGAGCCCCGTCGACGGAGGCGGTCGCCTTCGCGCACCTGATGAAAGGCGTGCACTGGTAGCTCGCCGCCTCAAGCACTGGGGGTGGGGGTACGAGGACCAGGCGCCGACGGCGGCGCAACTGGCCGAGGCGGCGGCGGGGATCCGCGAGCGCTTCGGCTTCGGCGGCGAGGCGCGGGCGGCGGTGCCGCTGGAGGAGGTGGAGGTGCGGGCGCCGCGGCTGCGGCGGCCCGACGCCTTCGGCGACCTCTTCACCGACGCGAAGTACGAGCGCGTGTCGCGGGCGCTCGGCAAGGCCTACCGCGACATCGTGCGCGGCCACCGGGGCGAGTTCGAGCACCCGCCCGACCTGGTGGCGCTGCCGCGCGACTGCTCGGAGGTCGAGACGGTCCTCTCCTGGGCGGAGGCGGAGGGCGCCGCGGTGGTCCCGTTCGGCGGCGGCACGGGCGTGGTGGGCGGGGTGGAGGCGCCGCTCGGCGAGCGGCCGGTGGTGACGCTGGACCTGCGCCGGCTCGACCGCGTCGTCGAAGTCGACCCGACCAGCCTGGCGGCGCGGATCGAGGCGGGCGCGACCGGCCCGCGCCTGGAGGAGCAGCTGCGCGAGCACGGCCTGACCATGCGCTGCTTCCCGCAGTCGTTCGAGTACTCGACGCTCGGCGGCTGGATCGCCACGCGCGCGGGCGGCCACTTCGCGACCAAGGAGACGCACGTCGACGACCTGGTCGAGTCGGTGCGGGCGGTGACGCCGCGAGGGACCTGGGAGAGCCGCCGGCTGCCGGGCTCGGGCGCGGGCCCCTCCCCCGACCGCCTGCTGCTCGGCTCCGAGGGCATCCTCGGCGCGATCGTCGACGCCTGGGTGCGGGTGCGGCCGCGACCGGAGTGGAAGGCGGCGGCGACCGTGCGCTTCGAGCGCTTCGCCGACGCCTGCGAGGCGGTCCGCGAGATCGTCCAGGCCGGCCTCGACCCGGCGAACTGCCGGTTGCTGGAAGCCGCGGAGGCGGAGTTGACCGGCGCCGGCGACGGCAAGGCGCACCTGCTCCTCCTGTCCTTCGAGTCCGCCCACCACCCGATGGACGATCAGCTCCAAATCGCCCTCGATGCCGCTGCCTCCCACCAAGGCGAGCCCCCGGTGTCGATGGGCCGAAAACTAAAGGAGGGCTTGAGTTTTCGGCCCACCAACACGGAGCGCGGGGCGGCGGAGTCGTGGCGGGGGGCGTTCCTGCTTGCGCCGTACCTGCGGGACACGTTCGTGTGTTGCGGGGTGCTCTCGGAGACGTTCGAGAGCGCGATCACCTGGGAGCGGCTCGAGGACTTTCACGCGACCGTGATGGAGACGACCCGCCGCGCCGTCGCCGAGGTCTCCGGCGCCCCCCGCGAGGGCCGCGGCGCCCCCCTCGTCACCTGCCGCTTCACCCACGCCTACCCCGACGGCGTCGCCCCCTACTTCACCGTCCTCGCCCCGGCGATCCGCGGCGGCGAGGTCGAGCAGTGGGACGAGATCAAGGCCGCCGTCTCCGACGCCCTGATCGACGCCGGCGGCACGATCACCCACCACCACGCGGTCGGCCGCGACCACCGCCCCTGGTACGACCGCCAGCGCCCCGCCCCCTTCGCCGCCGCCCTGCGCGCC
>DASZUH010000067.1:0-1740 GCA_035547715.1 Solirubrobacterales bacterium | reverse complement strand
AGGGCATCAACGACCCGCCGCAGCGCAGCGAGCGGGCGATCTGGATCGACGGCGTCCCCCACGAGCCGGCCCCGGTCAGCTTCGAGGGCCTCGACGCGATCCGCTTCGCCGCAGGTTCGCGCCTCGACTTCGCGCCCGGCGCCGAGCGCGCCCGCGACGACAACTTCCTCCTCGTCCGCTCCACCTATCGCCACCGCTTCGGCACCTTCGGCGGCAGCCTCGACGGCATCGAACTGCGCGAGGGCCGCGGCGTCATGGAGTCGCACGCCGCGCTCTGGTGATCCGCCGCGCCCGCGGCTCCGCGAGGTCGGCGCGCTCGGTCACCCTTTTTCGAGCTGCGCCGCGAGCAGCTTCATGCTCTTGCCGAGCGCGCGGGACATGAACGCCCGGGCGACGAACGGCGCCAGGCGCTCGGTGCGCGGCACCTTGCGCCAGGCGAGCTCGAACTCGATCCGCGTGCGGCCGCCGGCCGGCTCGCTGAAGCGGTAGGTGCCGGTCGTCTCGCGCTTGCCGTGGGCGCTGGTGACCTCCTCGACGATCCGCTCCGGCGCCTGCGATTCGACCACCTCGATGTCGACCCGCTCGCGCGCCGCCGGCGCGTCGACCTGGGCCTTCGCCTTCGCCCCCACGCCGCGCCTCGGCCCTTCGAAGCTCCAGTCTTTGTAGAGGTTCTTCAGCCAGGCCTCGTGGTTGGCGAGGACGTCGACGTGGTCGAAGACCTCCTGTCGCGGGCGGGCGACCTCGACCGAGACGGTGACGGGCTCCGGCATGGGGCCCGATCCTAAGGGCCTATGCGGTCGACGCGCCCTTGCCGCCGTCGGCCGCCCCACCCGCGCCGTCGGCCGCCGCCGCGCCGGAGGTCCAGCCGTCGGGGGCGGGCTCGAAGGCGGCCATCCCGACCACCAACGGGATCGCCTCCTCGGCGCTCTTGTCCATCCGCTTGCGGCAGAGGGCGTGGATCGCCTCGAGCCGGTTCGCCGCCGCCTGGAAGACCGCCGCGACTTCGTCCCAGCCCGCCGCGTCGACCGCCATCGGCATCCAGTTCAGCGTGGTGTCGTCGCGGGCGTCCATCGTGCCCGATTCGAGCGCGTCGGCGGCGCGGTCGAAGAACGTTCCCAGGCTGGCGCCGGAGACCGCGTCGCGCAGGCTCTTCGGCACCTTGCGCCAGTCCTGGTGGCCGATGAAGGAGCGCGGCCGGGCGCGGAAGTAGTGCTCGACCGCGCCGCGCCGTCGCGCCGTCGCCACCTGCTCGATGCAGCCGCATTTCTCCAGCACGCGGACGTGATAGGCGACGTTGCCGAGCGGCGCCGAGAGCATCTCGGTCAGCTCGCTCGGGCTGGCATTGCGAACCTGGACGATTTCGAGGATCTTGACCCGGAGCGGGTGACCCAGCGCCCGCACCAGACGCTGATCGATGCGATTCGCTCGGCGCGGGTTCATTGATCGGGCAGTTTTGCGTTTTTGAGTGGCCGGGATCCAACAATCGCTCGTTTGAATCAACTGATTCCACTAATAGGTTTCGCACCGGTAAAGAATGTACCCGCCGCGCCCGGCAACGCCGCTCGTCCAGGCCACCCGGTCACGTGGGAGTCATGCCGGGTGTCGGGCTTGGGCTGTGGTTCCGGGCGGGGTGGCCGTCCGAGAAGCCCGCGGTCCGCGGGCGTTGCGCCCGTCCGAGTTGCGTCCCGGGCGTCTCGTGGCGGCCCTGGCAGGTTGCCCGCTTGCCACGAGACGCCCGGG